>CANGMU010000019.1 GCA_947454665.1 Pseudomonadota bacterium
CATGCCGTGCTGCTGCGTTCGGCGGACATGCACAAGATGACGCTGCCGGACACGGTGCTCGCTGTTGCCCGTGCCGGCGCCGGCACGAACAACGTCCCCGTCGCCGCGCTCGCGAAGAAGGGCATCCCCGTCTTCAATACGCCGGGCGCGAATGCGAACGCCGTGAAGGAACTGGTCCTGGCCGGCATGCTGCTCGCCGCGCGCAACATCGGCCCTGCCTGGCAGTTCGCCCGCGCGCAGTCGGGCGACGACGCGGCCATCGACGTGGCCGTGGAGAAGGGCAAGAAGAACTTCGTCGGCTTCGAGCTGCCGGGCAAGACGCTGGGCATCATCGGCCTGGGCGCCATCGGCGTCGCTGTCGCGAACAGTGCGCATGCGCTGGGCATGAACGTCATTGGCTATGATCCAGCCATCACCGTGCAGCGTGCCTGGCAGCTGTCTTCCGGTGTACAGCAGGCGCTGTCGCTCGATGACTTGTTCTCGCGCTGTGACATCGTCACGGTGCATGTGCCGTTGAACGAGCACACCAAGGGCGTCGTCAATGAATCGCGCCTGGCGCTCATGCGCCGCGGCGGCGTGATCCTGAACTTCGCGCGTGGCGGCACCGTGGACGACGCGGCCGTGATCGCAGCGCTGGATTCGGGTCATCTTCACGCCTACGTGAACGACTTCCCGAAGAACGCCACCAAGGACCATCCGAAGATCGTGACCTTGCCGCACCTGGGTGCGTCGACGAACGAGGCCGAGGAAAACTGCGCCGTGATGGCGGCGGACCAGCTGCGGGATTACCTCGAGCACGGCAACATCCGCAACTCGGTGAACTATCCGGAAGCGGTGCTGGCCCGTGTGCCGGGCACGACGCGCCTGGCGATCACCAACAGCAACGTGCCGAACATGGTGGGGCAGATTTCCACCTGCCTGGCCGCGGCGAAGGTGAACATCGCCGACCTGCTCAACAAGTCGCGCGGCGAATTCGCCTACACACTGATCGATGTGGATGGGAATATCGGCGAAGACGTCGTACGGCAGATCCGCGCCATCGAAGGCGTGCTGTCCGCGCGCGTCGTCTGACCGCAACCTGACGGGGAAGCCATGGCAGCACGACCGAAGAAGGCCAAGACCGCAGCTCCGGCTGCGGAGGCCAAGCCCGACCTGTCCTTGATCCGCGAGCAGATCGACGCCGTGGACGCGCGACTGCACGCGCTGATCAACACGCGGGCGCAGTTGGCGCAGCAGGTTGGCATCTCCAAGCACAAGGACGGCCACAAGGTCGATTTCTACCGTCCCGAACGGGAGGCGCAGGTGCTGCGCAAGGCGCTGGACCGCAACCAGGGCGGTCCACTGCGCGACGAGGAAGTGCTGCGCCTGTTCCGCGAGATCATGTCGGCCTGCCTGGCCCAGGAAAAGCCGCTGAAGGTAGCCTTCCTGGGGCCCGAAGGCACCTTCACGCAAGCCGCGGTGCTGAAGCATTTCGGTCATTCCGTGCGTGCCCTGTCTCTCGCGTCTATCGACGAAGTGTTCCAGGAAGTGCAGGCCGGCTCGGCGGACTTCGGCGTCGTGCCGGTCGAGAACTCGACCGAAGGCACGGTCAACAACACGCTGGATCGTTTCCTCAATACTTCGCTGCACATCTGCGGCGAGGTGGAGCTGCGCATCCACCACAACCTGCTGGGTCGCATGAAGGGCCTGGAAGAAATCGAGCGCGTCTGCGCCCACCCGCAGGCGCTAGGGCAGTGCCGCGGCTGGCTGGATGAGCACCTGCCGAACGCGGAACGCGTGCCGGTCTCGAGCAACGCCGAAGGCGCGCGTCGCGCCCGCGATGAGCGCGGGACGGCAGCGATCGCCAGCGATACCGCGGCGGAAATCTACGGGCTCGACATCCTCTCGCCGAAGATCGAAGACAACCAGGACAACACGACGCGCTTCCTGGTCATCGGTCGCAAGCTGCTGCGCCCGAGCGGCACCGACAAGACGACGATCCTGGTCTCGCCGGATGACGGTGATGCCTCCGGTGCCTTGCTTCGCCTGCTCGAGCCTTTCGCCCGCCATGGCGTGAGCCTGACGCGCATCGAGTCGCGCCCTTCGCGTCGTCGCAAGTGGCATTACGTGTTCTTCATCGACATCGAGGGCCATGCGGAAGACGCCAAGCTTGCGAAGGCCCTTTCTGCGCTTGAAAAGCGCGCCTCGCTGTTCCGTGTTCTCGGCTCCTATCCGCAGGCGATCCTGTAGTGACCGATATCCACACTCCGCGCAGTCCCGCTCGCCTCGCCGTCGAGGCCGTCCGTGCGCTGTCGCCTTACGTGACCGGTAAGCCCATGACCGAGCTCGAGCGCGAGCTCGGCATCACCGATATCGTGAAGCTCGCATCGAACGAGAACCCGCTGGGCCCGAGTCCTGCCGCGCTGGCCGCTGCGCAGAAATCCCTCGCCGACATCTGGCTCTATCCGGACGGCAATGGCCACGAGCTGAAGGCCGCGATCGCGCGCCACCATGGCGTGTCCCTCGAACAGGTGACGCTGGGCAATGGCTCCAACGATCTGCTCGTGCTGTTGGCCGAAGCCTTCCTGTCGCCGCAGGTGTCGGCCGTCGTCTCGCAGTACGCGTTTGCGATCTATGGGCTGGTGATCCAGGCCACGGGCGCGGTGGCGAAGGTCGCGCAGGCGCTGCCGGAGGATTCCGACTCGCCGTTCGGCCATGACCTTGACGCGATGCTCGCGGCCATCGATGCCACGACGCGTCTCGTCTACATCGCAAACCCCAACAATCCGACGGGCAGCTGGGTGAGCGACGCCGCGTTGCGCGCCTTCCTGGCCAAGGTGCCGGATACGACGATCGTCGTGCTCGACGAGGCGTATTTCGAATACGCGCGCCGCTTTGGCTGCACCGACGGCGCGGACTTGCTCGCCTCGCATCCGAACCTCGTCGTGCTGCGCACCTTCTCGAAGGCGCATGCGCTGGCGGGCCTTCGCGTCGGTTATGCGCTGTCCCATGCCGACGTCGCGAACATGCTCAACCGCGTTCGCCAGCCCTTCAACGTGACCATCCCGGCGCTGGCCGCCGCAGAAGTCGCCCTGGCCGATCCGCAGCAGGCCGTGCGTGCCGTGGCGCTCGTGGAGCAGGGGATGGCGCAACTGGCCGAGGGCCTGCCTGCCCTGGGCGTCAAGGCCTATCCATCCGCCGGCAACTTCGTGCTGGCCGACGTCAGCCGGGGTGGCCTCAGCGGGGCGCAGGTGTTCGACAAGCTGCTGCGCCAGGGCGTGATCGTGCGGCCGGTCGGCGGCTATGGGCTGCCGCGCTGCGTGCGCATCACCATCGGCCTGGCCGACCAGAACGAGCGCCTGCTGGCTGCCCTGAAACACTGCCTCGATTGACCTGAAGGACCTCATGACCGCCCGTTACCGCGTTTCTCCCGGCAGCAGCGTCAGCGGGCGCATCCGCGTTCCCGGCGACAAGTCCATTTCCCACCGCAGCCTGATGCTGGGCGGCCTCGCGTCCGGCGCCACCGAGGTCACGGGCTTCCTCTCCAGTGCGGACTGCCTCGCAACGCTGGAAGCGCAGCGCCGGATGGGCGTCACGGTCGAACAGTTGGGCCCGCACCACCTTCGCGTCCATGGCGTGGGTGCCAAGGGCTTGCAGGCGCCGGATGGCGTGCTCGACATGGGCAATGCGGGCACCGCGATCCGCCTCTTCATGGGCCTGCTCGCGGGCCAGCCCTTTGGATCGACCCTCACGGGTGATGCCTCCCTGCGCAAGCGCCCGATGGAGCGCGTGGCCGGCCCGCTGCGCCTGATGGGCGCACACATCGAGACGACCGAGGGCAAACCGCCCGTACGGATCCACCCGGTTTCACGGCTCAACGCCATTGATTACGCGCTGCCGATGGCGAGCGCACAGGTGAAGTCGGCCATCCTGCTGGCCGCGCTGCGAGCGGAAGGCACGACGCACGTGACCGAGCCGGCGCCGACGCGCGACCACACCGAGCGCATGCTTGAAGCCTTCGGCGTCAGCCTACGTCGCGAGCCCGGGCAGGTCTGGCTGACCGGCGGTCAGCCGTTGACGGGGACACCGATCAGCGTGCCGGGTGACATTTCCTCCGCGGCCTTCTTTCTGGTCGCGGGTGCCATCGCCGGGCAGGCCGGCTTCACGATCGAGAACGTCGGCATCAACCCGACGCGCACGGGCGTGATCGACATCCTGAAACTCATGGGCGCGGACATCCGCCTGCATCCGCGCGACGCCTCCGGCGCGGAGCCCACGGCAGACATCGAAGTGCGTGCCTCGAACCTCAAGGGTATCCATGTGCCCGAGGAACTGGTCCCGCTGGCCATCGACGAGTTCCCGGTCCTGTTCATCGCCGCAGCCTGTGCCGAAGGCGAGACCATCGTGAGCGGCGCCGAAGAGCTGCGCGTGAAGGAAAGCGATCGCCTGGCCGTCATGGCGGAAGGCCTCAAGCGCCTGGGCATCCCCCACGAACTGCAGCCCGATGGCATCCGCATCCAGGGCGGTCACCGTTTCCAGGGGGGCACGATCGACAGCCACGGCGATCACCGCATCGCGATGGCCTTTTCGGTCGCCAGCCTGCGCGCGGATGGCGAGATCCTTGTCGAGGACGTGGAGAACGTCGGCACATCCTTTCCGGGTTTCGTCGACGTCGCCCGCGCTGCCGGACTGTCGGTCGAGCCCGCATGACGGGTGCCGTCCCGGTCCTCGCCATCGATGGCCCGAGTGGTTCGGGCAAGGGAACGATCAGCCGCCTCGTCGCCGAGCGACTGGGCTGGCAGCTGCTGGACAGTGGGGCGCTGTACCGCATCGTGGCCCTGGTGGGCAGCCGGGCCGGGCTGCCCCCGGATGACGCCGCTGGCCATGCGGACGTCGCCCGGACGCTGGATGTGCGTTTTGGCAGCCAGACGGACGGGTCCGAGCAGGTCCTGTGGGGTCCGGAGGCGGAAGACATCACGGCCCTGATCCGAACGGAGGAGGCCGGCATGGGGGCCTCGCGGGTCGCGGCCATTCCCGAGGTTCGCGCAGCCCTGTTGCAGCGCCAGCGTGATTTCGCGCGCGCCCCGGGTCTGGTGGCGGATGGCCGCGACATGGGGACGGTGGTCTTCCCCTCGGCGGTGCTCAAGATCTTCCTGACCGCGAGCAGCGAAGAACGCGCCCGCAGACGCCATAAGCAGTTGAAAGACAAGGGCTACGGCGGTAGTCTTGCCGACCTTTCACGCGAGATCGCGGAACGCGACGCGCGCGATGCCAACCGGCCTGTGTCGCCATTGAGGGCGGCCGACGACGCCCTGGTCGTCGATTCCACGCCGATGGGCATCGCCGCTGTCGTTGACCATGTGCTCGCGTTGGCCGGTTCGCGCGGCGTTTTGCCGCGCGGCTGAATTTTCATCAACGGGTGGCCCTCGATGGACCTTGGGCCCGCGACAACAACCGCTGCACTCAGGGACGTCAAAGAGTGCACGCAATGAAGTGAGCGTATGACCGAATCCTTTAGCGAACTGTTCGAACAAAGCCTGGCGAATCAGCGCATCCGCCCGGGCATGATCCTGACCGGCCTGGTCATCTCTGTCGGCAGCGACATGGTGATCGTGAACGTCGGCCTGAAGTCCGAAGCCGTCATCCCACTCGACCAGTTCCGCAACGAACGTGGCGAGATCGAAGTCGTTGCTGGCGATGAAGTCGAAGTCGCCCTCGATGCCGTCGAAGACGGCACCGGCGAAACGCGCCTGTCGCGCGAAAAGGCCAAGCGTGCCCGTACGTGGACGCGCCTCGAGAAGGCCTTCACGGACGCCGAGATCGTCACTGGCATCATCACGGGCCGCGTGAAGGGTGGTTTCACCGTCGAGCTGGAAAATGTCCGCGCGTTCCTCCCGGGTTCGCTCGTCGACGTCCGCCCGGTCCGCGACACCGCGTACCTGGAAGGCAAGCCGCTCGAGTTCAAGGTCATCAAGCTCGACCAGAAGCGCAACAACGTCGTGGTTTCGCGCCGCGCCGTCGTGGAGCAGGAATTCTCCGCCGAGCGCAGCGCGCTCATGGACAACCTGCAGGAAGGTTCGGTCGTCAAGGGCGTGGTCAAGAACCTCACCGACTACGGTGCGTTCGTGGATCTCGGCGGCATCGACGGCCTGCTGCATATCACCGACATGGCCTGGAAGCGCGTCAAGCACCCGTCTGAAGTGGTGCAGGTCGGCCAGGAAGTGGACGTCCGCATCCTCAAGTTCGACCGCGAGCGTTCGCGTGTCTCGCTGGGCCTCAAGCAGCTCGGCGCGGATCCGTGGGAGAACATCGCCCGCCGTTATCCGCCGAACACGCGCGTGTTCGGCAAGGTCACGAACATCGCCGACTACGGTGCGTTCGTGGAAATCGAGGATGGCGTCGAAGGTCTGGTCCACGTGTCCGAGATGGACTGGACCAACAAGAACGTCAACCCGGCCAAGGTCGTCCAGACGGGCGAAGAGGTCGAGGTCATGGTGCTGGATGTCGACGAAGAGCGTCGCCGCATCTCGCTGGGCCTGAAGCAGTGCAAAGCCAACCCGTGGAAGGAGTTCGCCGAGAACAACAACCGCGGCGACCGCGTGTCGGGCCAGATCAAGTCGATCACCGACTTCGGCATCTTCATCGGACTGCCGGGCAACATCGACGGCCTCGTGCACCTTTCGGACATCTCCTGGGACGTGCCTGGCGAAGAAGCCGTGCGCAGCTATCAGAAGGGCCAGCTGGTCGAAGCCATGGTGCTGTCGATCGATCCGGAGCGCGAGCGCATCTCCCTCGGCGTCAAGCAGATGGCGAAGGATCCGTTCTCGGGTTACGTGGCCGAGAACCCGCGCGGCACCGTGGTCCGTGGCGTCATCAAGGAAGTGGACGCGCGCGGCGCGATCGTCGACCTTGGCAACGGCATCGAAGGTCAGCTGCGTGCGACCGAACTGGGCCGTGACCGCATCGACGATGCGCGCACCGTCCTGAAGGTCGGCGAAGAGATCGAAGCGAAGTTCATGGGCGTCGACCGCAAGACGCGCTCGATCACGCTGTCGATCAAGGCCAAGGAAATGCACGAAGAAGCCGAAGCCGTTGAAAGCTACCGGTCCGAGACTGGCAGCAGCGCGACGGGCACCAGCCTGGGCGACCTGCTGAAGGCCCAGATCAACGCTGACCGCGACTGATACAGGTAACCGGGAAAGCCCCGCGTGGCATGCGCCGCGCGGGGCCGACTCGAGACACTTTCAGAGGCCATGCCTACGATGACGAAGTCGGAACTCATCGAGATCATCACCGCCAAGCAGAAGCATCTGCCTGCGCGTGACGTGGAGCTGGCCCTCAAGCAAATCCTCGAGATCATGAGCGACGCCCTGTCCGTGGGCGACCGTATCGAGATCCGTGGCTTTGGCAGCTTCTCGCTGCATTTCCGTCCGCCGCGCCAGGGCCGCAACCCGAAGACGGGCGAGGCCGTTGCCCTTTCGGGCAAGTACGTGCCGCATTTCAAGCCGGGCAAGGACCTGCGCGAGCGCGTCAACGAAGGCGCCGGCACGCCGATCCGGGACTGATTCCCCTTACGGGCCATTCGCGCCCGTTATGCGTGAGGTATCCGACCTTTCGCCACCGTAGGCTTCCGCTGTCCCCATCAACTGGATGCACGGAGGCATCGAACCATGGACTTCCACACTTTCCTGATGGCGCGCGCGCCGCGAACCATCCTCGCACTGTCATTGCCCTTGCTGGCGCCGGTCGTGTTCGCGGCGGGGCCGGTCAACATCAACGCGGCCGACGCACAGACCATCGCCCAGGGACTCAAGGGCATCGGGCTCAAGCGCGCGCAGGCGATCGTCGATTACCGCAGCAAGCACGGTCCCTTCCGTTCGGCGGATGAACTGGCGCAGATCAAGGGCATTGGCGCAAAGGTCATCCAGAAGAACCGGGCGGACATCCGCCTGGACGCGCGGGGAGGGGCTGTCGCCGCGCCTGGCGGCACAGCCAAGGCGTCGCCACCCAAGCGCTGATCATCCGTTTCGATCCGTGGCGTCCCGCCGCTTACGGGATGTCACGGACTTGGACTAACATCGGGCTGTCAAACAACGCCAAGGTGTCCGAGTGACGAAGCAAGTGATCCGTACGGCAGTATTCCCGGTGGCAGGACGCGGCACGCGATTCCTCCCGGCGACGAAGGCGAGCCCGAAGGAAATGCTGCCGGTCGTCGACAAGCCGCTGATCCAGTACGCCGTCGAGGAGGCCGTGGCAGCCGGTGCACGACGACTGATCTTCGTGACTGGCGCTTCCAAGCGCGCGATCGAGGACCACTTCGACAAGGATGCCGAGCTGGAACACCTGCTGGATTCACAAGGCAAGGCTGAACTGGCGGAGCTGGTTCGTGGCGTGCTACCGAAAGACGCTACCTGCGTCTACATACGCCAGCCCGAACCGCTTGGCCTTGGTCATGCGGTGTTGTGCGCGCAGCCGGTCGTCGGCGATGAACCCTTCTTTGTGCATTTGGCCGACGACCTGATCGATGCGGACCTGCCTTGCCTCAAGCAAATGGCGAACGTCTACAAGCAGAAGGGCGGCAGCGTGCTGGGCGTCGAAGAAGTGCCCCGCACCGACACAGACAAGTACGGCATCGTCGAGACGAAGGGTGTGTCGGCGAAGATCGCTCGCATCCATGGCATCGTCGAGAAGCCGAAGCCGGCCGTGGCGCCATCCAACCTGGCGGTGGTGGGTCGCTATGTCCTGACGCCGCGCATCTTCAAGCACCTGGAGAAGATCGGGCAGGGCGCGGGTGGCGAAATCCAGCTCACCGATGGCATCGCTAGGCTGATGCGCGAGCAGTCGATCTATGCCTATCGCTTTGAAGGCAAGCGGTATGACTGCGGCAGCAAGCTGGGTTACCTGCAGGCAACGGTCGAATACGGCCTGAACCACAACTCGCTGGGTGCTTCGTTCCGCGAATACTTGCAGGCCCTCATGGCCGCCAATCCGCCTGCCGTGGCGGCGCCCCGGGTTGCCGCAAGGAAGTCCGCGACCCGCAAGAAGGCCTGATCAGCGAGTGGCTGCCGCGCCACGACGCGGCAGCACCCGCCAGGCAATGAAATAGGCCGCCAGCAGCAAGGCGGCGGACAGGAAGTAGGGTGCGCCCAGCAGGATGCCGTCGCCGTGTCGCACGGAGAGGGCGAAGACCTGGGTGAAGAGGATCGGGCCCAGCATGCCGGTGATGGCGCGGATGCTGCCCAGAGCGCCCTGCAATTGACCCTGTTCGGAAGGATCCACCCGGTGGCTCATCAGCGACTGGATGGATGGGCCCGCCAGACCCCATAGCGCGATGAAGGCGATACCCGACAGGAACACGGCCCCTGTTGTAGCCAACGCGAAGATGCAGCACCCGGTGATGCCGAAGAGCAGCCCTGTCAGCGCGGCGTTGCGTTCGCCGAGTTGGCGCACCATGGGACGCACGATGGTCGTCGAGACGATGCCGCTCGCCACGCCGACCAGCGCGAGCGCCAGGCCTTCACTGCGTTCGGTCCATCCAAAGCGCTGGTCTGTGTAGAGCACGAACATGTTGGGCAGCGATTCGTGGGCCAGCGACATGACCATCACGGCTCCGGCCAGCCCAAGCAGCTCCGGGTGCGAAGACAGCAGGCGAAGCGAGCCGAAGACATGCGCGTTCTTGAGGCTGAAGGGCCGGCGTTTCTCGCGTGGCAGTGATTCGGGGAGGATGAAGAAGCCATAGGCCGCATTGGCGAGGCTCAAGGCACCGGCGACCCAGAAGGGCAGGCGCAGGTCGATCGCCCCCAGCAGGCCGCCCAATGCCGGCCCGATGACGAAGCCGATGCCGAAGGCCGCGCCCAGCATCCCGAAGCGCGCGGCGCGTTCGGCAGGGGGCGTGACATCCGCGATGTAGGCGCCCGCGGTCGGATAGCTGGCCGAAGTGATGCCCGACGCGATGCGACCGATCAGCAGCCAGGACATCGACGGAGCCAACGCCATGAGCACGTAATCGAGCCCCAGGCCGAAGTTCGACAGCAGGATCACGCTGCGACGGCCGAAACGGTCGGACAGCGCGCCGATGACCGGCGAGAACACGAACTGCATCGAGGCCCAGAGCGTCGCGAACAAACCCACGTAGAGGGCGGCGCTGCTGACGTCACCCGCTCGGAATTCAAGGATCAGGTTCGGGAGGACTGGGGCCGTAATGCCCACGGCCATCATGTCCAGCGCGACGGTGATGAAGATGAAGATGAATGCGGCCGAGCCAGGCGCGCCGTTCTTGTTCTGTTGCACGGGCCTATTCTAATCCGACGCAAGCTCGCGCCGCGCTGCCAATGGACGCTCAGTGCAGGGTTTTGCGCCCTGACGTCTGGATCGCCGTGACGAAACCGGCCGGATCACCCAGCCAGCCTTGTGGCGCGATCTCAGAGTAACGTCCGTCCTGCTCGATGAAGACAGCCGGGAATCCGCTGACGCCGAGCCTCTGCATGAGCCGCTGTGTATCGGCCATGTGCTGATCGGCCACATCGGGCTGGGCTTTGGCGCGAAACGCTGCGGCATCTAGCCCGATCTGGGTCGCGAGCCGTTCGAGCGTGGCGGCTTCCGTGACGTGTTCACCGCCCACGTAGTGCGCCGTCTGTATGGCGCGCAGCAGTTCAAGGTCTGCGCCCGGTCGTAACGCGCCGGCAGCGAGCACGGCGGCGGTGGTCGGCTGAGAATGCAGCAGCATGCCGTCGCTTGGCAGCAGCTCGTCGAGATAGCGCGGGCCGTAGGGCTGGCCGCTGAGTTGGCCGACGCGGGCGTCTGCCAGGCGGATCTGTTTGCGCACCGGGGGCGGCAGCACCGTCGGGCGCGGCCACAGGCAACCGGCATGCATCACCATGACGACGTCGGGCAGGGCGGCTGCGGCTTTCAGCAAGGGCGCGATGCCATAGCACCAGCCGCATTGCGGGTCGTAGAAGTAATGCAGGCGGATCATCAGCGGTTCCAGTCGTCCCAGGGCGAAGGCATGTTGTAGGGCACGGTGATGAAGTTCGCCTCGATCTGTTCGATCGCATTGTCCTTCAGCTTGAAGGCCTCGAAGAGATAGAAGCTGTGCGGGCGGCGCACAGGGGACTTCACGACGGTGCCGTCGGTCAGCTTGTAGCTGTCAATCGCACCGGCATGGTCGATGAAGCCTGCGGCCACCACGACGCCGCGCTCTTCGTCGACGAGCGGGAAGCGGCGCGCACGCAGGCGCGTGTCATAGCGGTAGTTGCCGGCCTTGAACTGCGCTTCGCAGCCCAGGCGCGCCACGGGCACGACGGCGAAGTTCGGGTTGTTGGTCGTCTGCACGCCGTTTTCGACACGCTTGCAGTCCTTGTGGAAGTTCGTGAACAAGTGGCCGTCGTTCAACTGCAAGGTGTCGAAGTAGCCATCGGCCAGCGAGATCATGCGGGCGCGGGGCATGCGTGCGGCCGGCGGCAGGATCTCGTTCAGCGCGGGCTTGTGCTCGAAGGCCTGGCCTTCGAACTTGATGCCCGAATCAGACTGGCGCACGACCAGCGTCTCCGCTTCGCTGACCTGTCCGTGTTCCACTTTGAGACGCAGCGTCATCGCGGACGTTTCGTCAGTCTCGCCGACCGTGGTGAACAGCGCGACCTGGCCAGTCAGCGGATCCGCGAAGCGCAGGTCGTAAGGGCCCAGCGCGGTGATCGTGGCCCACAGGCCATCGCCGACCATGAGCGCGACGTTGTTCTCGGTGTTGTGGACATGCGGTGCCCAACTCACGCGCGAAGGATCCTTCGCCTTCAACGCCACAATGTAGGCGTCCAGCACTTTGTAGAGTTCCGCGCGCGTCGTGGCGGGGAGGGCGGCGTTGCGGCGCGCATCCGGCAGCCAGTTCTCGTTGGACGAGGAGGCGGCCATCGCCGGCGCGGCTAGGCTCAATGCGAGGGCGGCTGCAGCAAGGCGCAGGATCTTCATGGTGCTGTGTTCCCCGGGGGATTTGGTTATTCTGCGACGGATACTAGCATCGGTTGCGACAGCAACGAATTCGAAGGGGTGGGCATGAGCGACATTCAGGATGCGAACCGTCGGCAGTTCCTGGCCGGGCTGGGTGGTGCAGCAGGCGTCGCAGGCGTGTCGGGCAGCAGCCTCGCTACGCCGGCGCAGGCCCTGGATGCCGCCTCGGTAGCGGCCTCGGCCACCGTCGTGCTGGTTGATCCGCGCTTGCCGATGCCGGCGGATGTCGCCGCGCGCTTGCAGCAGAACGGCGCCCGCATCATCGAACTGGGCGACGATCCCGTCCGTCTCTGGCGGTCCGAGGTTGGCGCCGTGCTGTCCCACCCGGATACGAAACTGTTCGGCTATACGCGCTGGGCGGATTTCCTGATCGTGCGCGGGCTCGCGGCCGAGTCGCGTCGGTATGTCCGCCACGAACAGCTGCATGAAGCGCAGGGCCATTTTACCTGGCTGATCGCCTGAAGCCTGCGGCCTTGCCGTCAACGGCAGGGCGCGGACTGCGTTATCGTAGGTGGCGTCACAGACGATGCGCCGCAAGGCGGGAGGGTTCATGTCACGCTTCACCACGAGTCTTGCTGGATTCGCGCTGTCGACCCTGGCGCTTTCCGCTGCGGCTGCCGAGCCCGGCAGCTGGCAGCAGCACGACATCCAGTTCCGTTACATGGGTTTCACGTCGATCTATTCCTGCGATGGCCTGGCCGATCGCCTGAAGGAATTGCTCCTGTACGCCGGTGCGCGGGCGGATGCCAAATCACGCAGTGCCGGCTGCACGGAACTGTCTGGCCCCGATCCCATGGCCGGCGCCCGGTTGACCTTCAGCACCGTGGCAGGCGACCCAAAGGCCGATGCCCCGGCCGGCATGGTCTGGCGCAAGCTGCGCTTTGCCAACGGGACGCCGCGCGATCTGCAGAGCGGCGAATGCGAACTGATAGAGCAGTTCCGTGACGAGGTCCTGAAGAAGGCCTTCACCCTGCGGAACCTGACATCCCGTACGAGCTGCTTCCCGCACCAGGCCAATCAGCGGTTCGACATCAGCTTCGAGGTGTTGGTGCCCGCGAAGTAAGCCCGGGCCGCGATGCCTTGGTGCGTATCAATAAAAATAACATAATATACATTATGCGAAGTACGAGATAGGCCAGCGGATGGATATCGCCATGACCCTCGACCCTCGCGGCGTCGCCACGGCCATCGGTCTCGGCTTGCTGATCGGCGTCGTCAGGGAACGCCTGCATGAGACAGACGGCACGACGATTGCCGGCATCCGCACGCACGCGCTGGTGGCTATCGTCACGGCCGTCGCCACCGGGTTTGGCTTGCCGGCGTTGATCGCCGTGCTGCTGCTCGTGGGCGCCCTGGGCGTGGCGTCTTACCTGCGTACGGCAACGCGCGATGCGGGCGTCACCGGTGAGGTCGCCTTGCTGGTCACGGTCATGCTGTCTGCGCTGGCCCAGCACGACGAGGTGCTGGCTGCCGGTCTTGGCGTGGTGGTGGCCGGCCTGCTGTACGCCAAGATGCCCTTGCACCGTTTCGCCCGCGAGGTGATCAGCGGTCGGGAGTTGCAGGATGCCTTGTTGCTGGCCGGTGCGGCGCTGGTCGTCTGGCCGTTGTTGCCGGCGCAACCTGCGGACCCCTGGGGCGTGCTGGTGCCCGCCCAGTTGTGGCGCTTCGTCGTCCTGGTGATGGCGGTCGGCATGCTGGGCCACGTGTCCCTGCGCGCCGTGGGCTCGCGCTGGGGCTTCCCGGTGGCGGGTTTCTTCGCCGGATTCGCGTCCTCGACGGCGGCGATCGCGGGTTTCGGGCAACGCGCCCGAGCGGCACCGCTGGAGCTGCGTGCGGCCGTGGGTGCGGCCTTGCTCGCGAACCTGGCCTCCCTGTCCCTCATCGCGGCCGTGGCGGCGGCTGCCTCGTCCGCCTTCCTGCACGCCCTGGCCTTGCCGCTTCTGGCCTGTGGCATCGTGCTGGGTATCGGTGGCCTGCTCGGCGTCAATGCGACCATCGGCGTGGCCTTGCCGGAAGAGCCGCCGGCGCGCTCGTTCCGCATCAGCCATGCCCTGTTGCTGGCCGTGTTGATCGGCGCCCTGCTGTTGGTGTCGGCCTGGCTGCAGCACGCATTCGGCGTCGCCGGTGCGCTGATCGCCGCGTGGTGCGTGGCCTTGGCCGAGATCCATGCCGCGACGGCCAGCCTGGCACAGCTTTATGCGGTGGGTGAACTGCCGCTGCACACGGCGCGGCTGGGCATGCTGGGCGTGCTGGCCGCGGCGACCGTTGCCAAGACGCTCGTCGCGGTCATTACCGGTGGGCTGGCGTATGGCTGGCGGGTCGGGCTGGGCCTGGGTATGTCGACCCTCGCTGCCGCGGCGGCCGTGCTCTTCACCCCGGACTGACCACGAACAGGCCGATGACGGCCGCGGCCATCGCCGCGGTGCTCAGCCAGCCGAGTCCGCGGAGGCCACCGTGGATGGCCTGGTCCCCCATGATGTCCCGCCTGCCGGCGAGCAACATCATCACTGCCATGATGGGGACGGCGATGACCCCGTTGAGGACTGCAGCCCAGAACAGTTGCTGCACGGCATGTCCCGGCGAGAGCGACAACAGCACGCCACCCAGCGTCGACAGGGCGATGATCGAATAGAAGCCCTTGCCCTCCCCGGCCTCCAGGCGCGCGCTGAGCGTGCCCTCGAAGCCCAGAGCCTCGGCGGCGGCATAGGCGGCGGAACCGGCGAGCACGGGCACGGCAAGCAGGCCGGTGCCGATGATCCCGAGGCTGAACAGGGCGAAGGTGAAGGGGCCTGCAAGCGGGCGCAGGGCCTCCGCGGCCTGCGCGGCCGTTTCGATATGGACGGCGCCGTGCGTGTGCAGCGTGGCGGCCGTGCTCAAGATGATGAAGAACGCGACCAGGTTCGAGGCCGCCATGCCGACCACGGTGTCCCAGCGGATGCGGCGCAACTGGCGACGCAGGCCTTCCGGGGTGTCGATTCCGTTGCCGCGCGTGTCTTCCATCTCCTGCCCGGCCTGCCAGAAGAACAGATAGGGGCTGATGGTCGTGCCGAAGACCGCGACGATCATCAGCAGCGCCTCGCGATCCAGCATCAAGGACGGCATCAGCACGCTGCGTGCAACGCGGAGCCAGTCGATGTCCAGCGCGAAGGCCACGCCGACATAGGCCAGCAGCGACAGCGTCAGCCACTTGAGCCAGCGGACGTAACGTCGGTACGGCAGGAAAACCTGCAGGCCAAGGCACAGCACTCCGAAGCCGATCGAATACAGCGTCTGCGAACCGCCTGCCAACAGCTGCATCGCCTCGCCCATCGCCGCGATGTCAGCGGACACGTTCAGCGTGTTGGCGATGACGAGGAGCGCGACGAGGGTGAACGTGACGCCTCGCGGAAAGGCGCGACGGATGTTGGCGGCGAGCCCGTGCCGCGTGACGAGTCCGATCCGGGCGCTGATCATCTGGATCGCGGTCATCAAGGGGAAGGTGACGACGACCGTCCACAACATGCCGAAGCCGAACCCGGCGCCGGCCTGGGAATACGTGGCGATGCCACTGGGATCGTCGTCGGCCGCGCCGGTGATCAGGCCCGGTCCGAGGCGATCCGGACGCACTATTTCCGGACCTTGAAGTCCTTGAACTCGGCGAAATCCTCCGCCGAAAAATCGATCGAATCGTAGCGGTCCTGGCTTTCCTTGCGGGCCAGCAGCTTGATCGCCGCGATGAGTTCCCGCTCGTTCCAGTCGACCACCCGATCACCCAGGGCCATCACGGGGGTCGGCACGGAGGTCTGTATGCCGAAGGGCTTGATGAGCAGGACTGGCTTGTGGTTCTGCCGTGCGTGCTCGAGCTGGAACAGCAGCAGCTGCGCATCCTGGCGGTAGACGCTGGTGGGCGCGATGACAACCTCGGCGACAGCAATCTGCTGCCGCAGTGCGGCCCGTTCGCTCTCCACGCCACCGGGGGGGCGCACATCGGTCCGCGCGGTGTTCCGGTAATAGAACTTGCCCGAGCTCTCGAGGTACTCGAACACGCGGTGGTAGTCGTCGGACTCCTGCCACGCGTGTGCCACGAACAACCGGATCGGGTCCTGCTGCGCCATATCAGTCAGTGTACCCATGACGCGGGCTGTCATGCCACAGCCCCGGGCTGTCGATACACTAGAGCCATGGAGATCCCCGTCCGGTGAGACTCGTCGTCTACAACATCCGGTACGCCACGGGTACGGGGCCGGCCTTTCACCTGCCCGTCCCGGGTGCCGGATACCTGCGGAGTAGTCCGAACGTACTGCGCCAGCTCACGCAATTCCTGAAGGAACAGGATGCGGACATCATCGGGCTGATCGAAGTCGACACCGGTTCGGTCCGCAGCGGCAAGGTGAACCAGGCTGAACGCATCGCCGAGGCGCTGGGTCATTACTCGATCCATGAGTGCAAGTACGGCGCGCGCTCGATCAACCATTTCATGCCGATACTCCGCAAGCAATCCAATGCCTTCCTCGTCGGACCGCGCGTGCATGGTGAGCGATTCCATTATTTCGACTCCGGCATCAAGCGTCTGATCATCGAACTGGAACTCGAGGACGTCTGCGTATTCCTCGTGCACCTGTCGCTGAAGTACCGACATCGACAGAACCAGCTGCGTTACCTGCACGATCTCGTTGCCGAGGCGCGCAAGCCGGTGATCGTGGCCGGCGACTTCAATACGTTCTGGGGCACGCATGAGCTGTATCTGTTCCAGCAGGCTACGGGGCTGCGCAGTGCGAACGTCGAGGGCATGAACACGTTTCCGGCGCGCATTCCGCGGGCGGAGCTGGACTTCGTGCTGGTGAGCGACCGCATCGAGATCACCGGCTTCACGGTGCCCGACATCCGGTTGTCCGACCACCGACCGGTGGTCTGCGATTTCAACGTCAAGGGGAGCGCGTCATGACCACTTCGGCCTGGACCTGCCATACGGATGCCGATGGCATCGCCACGCTCAGCCTCGACGTCCCGGGACGTTCGGCCAATACCCTGTCGAATGCCGTGCTTGAAGAGCTCTCGGTCTGTCTCGATGCGCTGGAGCGAAAGCCACCTCGGGGTCTTCTGATCCGCTCGACCAAGTCGAGCGGATTCATCGCCGGAGCCGACGTCAACGAGTTCACGACACTTGCCACCGAGGCGCTCGCGCTGCAGATGGTGCAGCGGGGACAGGCACTGTTCGCGCGCATCGAAGCGCTGCCCTGTCCGACGGTTGCCCTGTTGCAGGGCTTTGCGCTGGGCGGCGGACTGGAACTGGCGCTCGCCTGCCGATATCGCGTGGGTGTCGATGACGGTCGTCTGTCACTGGGCTTGCCGGAAGTGCAGCTCGGGATCCATCCCGGTTATGGCGGTACCGTGCGCAGCGTGCGCCTGCTGGGTGTGCGGCCCGCCATGGACCTGATGCTGACCGGCAAGTCGCTGCGCGGTGCCAAGGCGCTGTCAGTCGGGCTGGTGGACCGGCTCGTGCCAGCGGGCGAAGCGGAATCCGCTTGCCGGGCCTTGCTCCGTGGACAGCGTCCTGCGCATCGACCGCCGCTCGTTGAGCGCCTGCTGTCCTTCGGCCCTTTGCGGCGCGTGCTGCGCGGCATGCTGGTGGCACAGGTGGCGAAGCGCGTGCGCCGTGACCATTACCCGGCACCCTTCGCAATCATCGATCTCTGGGTCCGGTATGGCGCGCGCGGCAATGCCGCCTACGAGGCGGAAGCGCATTCGATCGCGTCGCTGTTCAACCATGACACGACACGCAACCTCGTCCGCATCTTCCAGCTGCAGGATCGGCTGAAATCACTCAAGGGTGCTGGTGGGGATTCCCTTCATCATGTGCATGTCATCGGTGCGGGCGTGATGGGCGGCGATATCGCCGCCTGGTGCGCGCTGCGCGGCTTCGACGTGACCCTGCAGGACCGCACGCTCGCACAGGTCGAGCCGGCCCTGAAGCGCGCACAGGAGCTGTTCGCCAAGCGCATCCATGACGCGGGGGAGCGCGCGTCGGCAACGGCGCGCCTGCGTGCGGATGTCGAGGGTGCCGGCGTCGCCGAAGCAGATGTGGTTATCGAAGCGATCTTCGAGGACCTTGCGACAAAGCATGCCCTGTTCCAGTCGTTGGAGCCGCGACTGAAGCCCGGCGCCCTGCTCGCGACCAACACCTCGAGCCTGACCCTGGAGTCGATCGCCAGCGTACTGGCTGCGCCATCGCGACTCGTCGGCCTGCATTTTTTCAATCCCGTTTCGCAGATGCCCTTGGTCGAGGTCGTGCATGGCGCTACCTCGGACAAGGCCGCCGTCGACCTGGCCCTGGCCTTCACGCGACGGCTCGATCGCCTGCCCCTGCCCTGCCTGAGTGCCCCGGGCTTCCTCGTGAACCGCGTGCTTGCGCCCTATCTGCTGGAAGCCCTGATCGCGATCGAGGAAGGCATTGCGCCGGAAGTCATCGATGCGGTCGCGAAGGATTACGGCATGCCGATGGGGCCGATCGAACTGGCGGATGTCGTGGGACTGGATGTCTGTCGCCATGTCGGCGACATCGTGATCGCGTTGACCGGGCGCAAGCCGCCGATGCCGCTGTCACGCATCGATGGACTGATCGCCGCGCGCAAGCTGGGCCGCAAGACCGGCGAAGGCTTCTATGTGTGGCAGGACGGCAAGCCGCTGCGCAAGCCGGCTTCGGCGTCTCAGGCACCCAATGATCTGCGCGA
>CANGMU010000020.1 GCA_947454665.1 Pseudomonadota bacterium
GCCATCTCGTCGTTGCCGAGACCGAGCCCGCGCTTCATCAGGTCATAGGTCTCGCCGATGACCTGCATGTCGCCATATTCGATGCCGTTGTGGACCATCTTCACGAAGTGGCCCGCACCGTCCTCGCCCATCCAGTCGCAGCAGGGCTCGCCGTCGGGTGTACGGGCGCAGATGGCCTGGAAAACGGGCTTGATCAGCGGCCAGGCGGCGGCGCTGCCGCCGGGCATCAACGATGGGCCAAGCAATGCGCCTTCCTCGCCACCGGATACGCCCGAGCCCACATAAAGCAGCCCGCGCGCTTCGACTTGGCGCGTGCGACGGATGCTGTCCGTGTACAGGCTGTTGCCGCCATCGATGAGCACGTCGCCCGGGTCGAGCAGGGGCAGCAGCTGCTGGATCAGTTCATCGACGGCGGCGCCGGCCTTGACCATCATGATGATGCGGCGGGGCCTGGCGATCGCTGCGACGAAACCTGGCAGCGTTTCCGCGCCGGTGAAACGCTTGCCCTTCGCACGGCCGGCAAGGAAGTCGTGGACGCGCGAGGCGGTGCGGTTGTGTACGGCGACGTGGAAGCCGCGGCTTTCGATGTTCAGGGCGAGGTTCTCGCCCATCACGGCCAGGCCGATCAGGCCGATGTCACAGCGTACGTCGTTCAGGGTCATCATGTCCGTCCTGCGTGTTCTTCAAGGCAGCGAGCACGGCCTCGACTTGTGCGGTCGTGGGCAGGCTGCCGTCGATGCAAATCGCTCGCTCGTCCGGCGTCGGAGGTTCGAGCGTCGTCAGCTGGGTGTCGAGCAGCGTGGCCGGCATGAAATGGTTCTGTCGAATATTGATTCGCGCGGCGAGCAGCGCGCGATCCATCGTGGGCAGCACGAAGGTCACACAGCCTGCGCGGCTGCGCAGCAGGTCGCGGTATGCGCGCTTGAGCGCGGAACAGGCTGCTACCGCGCCCGGACCCGCAGCCTGCAGTGCATCGGCGACGGCTTCGAGGAAAGGTCGGCGATCGGTGTCGTCGAGCGGAATTCCAGCGGCCATCTTCGCGATGTTGGCCGCTGGATGCAGGGCATCACCTTCGATGAATGGCGTGCCGAGCCTTGCCGCAAGCGCCTCGCCCAGCGTGGATTTCCCACAGCCGCTCACGCCCATCACGACGATCGCAACCGGCATCAGCCGGCGGTCCGTACCGATGTACGTTCGATGACGCGAAGGCCCACGTCGATGCGCTGGGGCGGCAATGTCGTCTCACCGTTCACCAGCTGAAGAAGCAGTTGTCCGGTGCGCTGGCCCAGCGCCTTGAAGTCGACGTGGATCGTCGTCAGTCGCGGGTTGATGACGCTGCCGATCTCGAAGTCGCCGAAGCCCATGACGGAGAGGTCCTCCGGCACGCGGATGCCGTGTCGCTGGCATTCCATCACCACGCCCACGGCAGAAAGATCCGACACGGCAAAGACGGCATCGATCTTCTTGTCGATCAAGCGGGGCACGAGGGCTGCGCCGTGTCCATAGCTCACTGGCGCGTTTCCCTGCCGGATCACCAGATCCGTCGACCTGCCGGCCTGTCGCAGTTCGTCTTCGAAGCCGCGCATGCGTTCCTCGCCGCGATGGTCGATCACGTCACCCTCGTTCGAGCCGGCGATGGCGCCCACGTGCTGGAATCCCTTGCCCAGGAGGTGGCGCGCCGCCGTGCGTCCCACCTCGTAATTCGAAAAACCGATCGCATGGCCGATAGGCTGGCGAGGCAGGTCCGCGATCTCGATCACCGGGATATCTGCGGCCAGCAGCATGCGCGAGGCCATCCGGCCCTTCAGCCATCCCGTCAGCACAATGGCCTCCGGGCGACGCGCGAGCAGGTTGCGCAGCTGCCGCTCTTCCTCGTCGATCGAGTAGTCGGTGTACGCGATGAGCATGTGGTAGTCCGCGGCGCGCAGCACTTCGGTGAGTCCGTGTGCGGCAGCGGAAAAGTTCGCATTGGTCAGCGTCGGCAGCATCAGCGCGATGAAGCCGGTGCGCCGGCTCGAGAGGCTGCCGGCTGCGCGGTCCGGCACATAGCCCAGGTCTGCGATGGCCTTGTGCACGCGATCGCGCGTCTCGGGCAGCACGAGGTCCAGTCCGCGGACGACGCGCGAGACGGTCATCCTCGATACGCCAGCCAGCCGCGACACATCGCGGATGGTGGGCCGGCCAGTCGATCTGCCGCGGCGCGCCGTTGGCGTGGCGGCGGCTTTTTCCTTGGTGGTACGACGCATGGTGGTACCGACGATATCAGCTGGCCGGGCCGTCCACGATGTGTCGTTCGCTCACCAGGTGGTACAGGCGGCCTTCAAACAGTTCCATCAGTTCGAGCGTTAGCGCGCGGGCCCTGGCACGTGCTGGCGAAGCGAGGGCCTCCACGAGGTGGGCGACCGACGGATAGTCGATCTGCTGGATCAGGGCGATCGGCGGCGAGCCCGGGTCGGCAGAGACCACCGGCAGCAGGCGAATGTTCGTCGCGTGTGGGAAGTTCTGCCACATCGGCATCAGCTGCTCGCGGAAGACCGTGAGGAAGTGCTCTTCATGGCCGGGCTTGATGCGGCCTTCGAAGATGGCGGTTCGCGTGATCATGAGCGGTCTCCCCCGATGGCGATGTGCAGTTTCACGACCTGCTTGCGGTCGCCGGCGCGTTCCAGCGCTTCGCCGGCCCGCTCCAGCGGGACCGTGCCCGACAGGATGGGCGTCACGTCGAATTCGCCGCGCACGATGAGGTCGACGGCGAGCCTGAACTCGTCGTTGGCACGGAAGGCGCCGATGAATTCGAATTCGCGGGACTGCAGCACATTCACCGGCACCGGCGCCATGCCCGGCGGCAGCATGCCGACCTGCACGATGCGGCCACCGCGACGAAGCACCTTGAACAGCGACTGCAGGGCGCTGGCCGCGCCGGACACTTCGAATGCGACATCGAAGAAGCCGCCGTCGGCTTCGTAGCGTGCGAGTCCTTCAGGATCCGCGACGACATTGACCGTGTGCGAGGCGCCCATCTTGTCGCGGGCGACGGCGAGCGGTGCATCCTCGACATCGGTGCAGACGACTTCCGCAGCGCCGGCCCAGCGTGCGGCGCGTGCGGTGAGCAGTCCGATCGGGCCGGAGCCGGTGATGACCACTCGTTTACCTAGCAGCGCACCTGCGCGATTCACGGCATGCAGCGCGACAGACAGCGGTTCGGCCACGGAGAGCTTCAGCAGGTCCGTGTCATCCGGCACCGGAATGATCTGGTCCTGACGCAGCACGAGGTGCTCGGCGAAACCGCCCTGTACATGCGGAAAGCGGCCGGCGCTGCCGAGGAAGAACATGTTCGCGCACAGGTTCGCGCGACCTTCGCGGCAGTGGCGGCAGCTCAGGCAGGGGCGCGCCGGATCGAGCGCGGCCTTCTGGCCGGCGCGGAGGTGGGTGACCGCGCTGCCGGTTTCCAGCACGATGCCGGAGATCTCATGGCCCAGGGTCATCGGTTCGCGGATCGCGAAGTCACCGACCGCGCCGCGGTGGTAGTAATGCAGGTCCGAACCGCAGATACCGCCGAACGCGATGCCGACGCGCACTTCGTCCGGGGCAAGCGGTCTGTCCTCACGGGCGTCGAGGCGGAGGTCTTTCTTTCCGTGGCAGACGACGGCGAGCATGGTGGGGTGCAACCAGGCCGGGATAGGATGTTCACGGTAACAACAAAGAACGCAGAATGCAGCCCATGACGCTCTTCGACCTGACTGGCCGCACGGCCCTGATCACCGGCGCCTCGCGCGGCATCGGCCACTCGCTGGCCGAGGCGCTGGCTGCGGCCGGCGCGCGCGTGATCCTGAACGGTCGCACGCGCGGCACGCTGGAAGCCGCGGCCGCGAGGCTGGTGGCCGTCGGTGCGCAGGCGGATGTCGCGGTCTTCGACGTTACGCAGCCGGATGCCGTGAATGCCGGCATCGAGGCGATCGAGCGCGACCTCGCGCCGATCGACATCCTCGTGAACAACGCGGGCATCCAGCGCCGCGGTCCGCTGGACCAGTTCAAGGACAGCGACTGGCGCGAACTGATGGCCACCAACCTCGACAGTGTCTATTACGTCAGCAAGGCCGTCGCGCGGCACATGATCCCGCGCGGTCGCGGCAAGATCATCAACATCGGCAGTGTGCAGTGCGAGCTGGCGCGGCCGGGCATCGCGCCGTACACGGCTTCCAAGGGCGCCGTGAAGAACTTGACCAAAGGCATGTGCGCTGACTGGGCGCGCCATGGTCTGCAGGTGAACGCGATCGGTCCGGGCTATTTCGATACGCCGCTCAACAAGGCGCTGGTCGAGGATCCGGTCTTCGACGAATGGCTGCGCAAGCGCACGCCCGCGGGTCGCTGGGGCCGGCTCGAGGATCTGCACGGTGCGGCTGTGTTCCTCGCCTCGTCTGCCTCTGATTTCGTGAATGGTCAGACGCTGTTCGTAGATGGTGGCATTGTCTCGGTCATCTGACCCGTTCCCTGACCGCCAAGGATTCCTCTGGATGAACACGCCCCGCGCCACGGCGCTGCAGATGTGCCCGTTTTCGGCCTATCTCGAGGCCGGTCTGCTGGCGCGGTTCGACGTGGTGCGTTGGTTCGAGCTGGCGCCTGCGGAACAGGCAGCGTGGTTGCGCGATAACGCCGCTACCGTGCGCGCCATCGCGACGGGCGGTCATGTCGGCTGTCCGTCGGAATTGATGAAGGCCTTGCCGCAGCTGGGGCTCATCGCGATCAATGGCGTGGGCGTGGACAAGGTGGATCTCGCGCTCGCACGTGAACGGGGCGTGCGCGTCTCGACGACGCCCGGCACGCTGACCGAAGACGTCGCGGACCTCGCCGTCGGTCTCGTGATCAGCCTGCTGCGCGGCATTCCCTCGGCTGATGCCTATGTACGCACCGGCGCCTGGTCCACGCAGGGAGATCTGCCGTTGGCCCGCAAGGTCAGCGGCCGTCATTTCGGCATCGTCGGGCTCGGGCAGATCGGTGCAGCCATCGCTGCGCGGCTGGCGCCCTTCGGGCCGGTGGCCTACACCGGGCCGTCGGCAAAGCCAGGCCAGCCCTATGCCTTCCAGCCGGATCTGCTTGCGCTGGCGCGTGACTCGGACGTGCTGGTGCTGTCCTGCCCGGCCAATGCGACCACGCGCCAGCTGATCGATGCCCCGGTGCTCGAAGCCCTCGGTCCCGAGGGCTGGCTCGTGAACGTCGCCCGTGGTGCGGTCGTCGACGAGGACGCGCTCATCGCTGCGCTGGAGGCAGGCCACATCGCCGGCGCTGCGCTCGATGTCTACGAAGATGAGCCGCGCGTGCCGCGCGCGCTGCAGTCGAACCCCCGCACGGTACTGACGCCGCACATGGCGAGCGCCACGCGGGAGACGCGCCAGGCCATGGCCGACCTCGTGCTTGCGAACCTCGACGCGCTGCTCACGGGCGGCGCATTGGCCAGCGCTGTGGTCTGAATCGTTATATGGTATCGGTCCCATAATGGGTGCCGGAGGATGAAGCCGATGTCGAAGAAATCCTTGCGCGAGTTGCTGCAGAAAGCCGATCGCGCCGTGATGGCGCCCTGCGTCTATGACTGCGCCTCCGCGCGAGCGGTGGAAATGGTCGGCTTCCCGGCCATGATGTTGAGCGGTGGCGAAGTGTCGATCGCGATGAACGGCGTGATCGATTACGGCTTCACGAACCTCACCGACCTCGAGTGGATCACGAGTCGCATCAGCCAGACCTCGGGCATCCCGCTGGCCGCGGACATCGAGGACGGCTTCGGCGGTCCGCTCGCGGTCTACCGTTCGGCCAAGCGCATGGTGGCCGCGGGCGCCAAGGCCCTGCAGCTGGAAGACGCCGGTGACATGGAAGAAAGCACCGAGCTGCTGCCGCGCGAAAAGTATTACGAGAAGGTGCGCGCGGCGCTGGCCGCACTGAAGGGCACGGACTGCATCCTGATCGCGCGCACGAATGCCGATCCGGCCACGCAGCTGGACGAGGGCGTCGAACGCATGCGCAGGGCGCACGAGCTCGGCGCCGAGATGACCACGGTGGTCAAGCTGACGAAGATCGAGGATTCGCGCTATGTCGCCCGGCACGTGCCGGGCTGGAAGATGTATCCGGACGTGGCCACCTGGAACGGTGTGCCGGAGATCGAGGCTGAAGAGGCCTATTCGCTCGGCTTCAACCTGATCACCACGCACTACACGCTCAAGGCCGCCATGGATGGCATGCTCGAGCACGGCCTGCGCAACTTCGCGGAGCAGGGCGTCAGCTACACCTGCGCCAAGCAGGACGCCACGGGCATCATGGGCATGAGTGCCACGCCGCTCTTTGACCCGCAGAGCTACATGGAACTGCAGGGCCGCTTCGGCGGCGCGAAGAAGGAATACACGATCGTCGGCAACAAGGTCGAGGACTTCCCGGAAGGCTTCGTCCGCACGCCGATCGACGACCGGCTGTAAGCAGCCATGAACGAGGGGGCGCCGCAAGACACGACGCGGCCCTGGCCGTCGACACGTCGCGGCTGGCTGGCCGTGCTGCTGCTGGCGCTCGCCTCGATCATGTCGCAGTTCGACCGGACGGTGATCAACCTGATGGTCGGTCCGATCAAGGCCGCTTTCTCGCTCGATGACACGATGTTCGGCGCCCTGCAGGGGATTGCCTTCGGCATCTTCTACGTCCTGGCCTGCATCCCGATCGGCCGCCTGGCGGATCGGTATTCGCGCAGTGTCATCATCGGTATCGCGATCGGTTTCTGGAGCCTGTTCGCGATGGCTTCCGGCCTGGCGCGCAGTTATGCGCAGTTGTTCCTGACGCGCATCGGCGTCGCCGTCGGCGAGGCCAGCCTCACGCCCGCCGGTTTCTCGATGCTCAGTGACCTGTTCCCGCCGGAGCGCTTGGGCAAGCCGGTCGGCGCTTACCTCATGAGCTCCCCGGTCGGGCAGGCCCTGGCCTTCATGGGTGGTGGCCTGCTGCTGCAGTCGCTGAGCGGTTCGGCCCTGCTGGCCAGCGGGCCGCTCGCGGGCTTCGAGCCCTGGCAGGCGGCTTTCGTCATCGTCGGCCTGCCGGGCCTGTTGCTGGTGCCGGCCTTCCTGCTGTTCAAGGATCCTGATCGCCGGGGCACCGACGGCGTTGAGCAACTGCCGCTGCGCGAAGTCTGCGCCGTGGTGCGCGAGCGCGGCGCCGCACTGGCCCTGATGTTCTCCGGTTTCGCGATGGTGCCTGTCGTTTCGTATGCGATCGGTATCTGGTCGCCCGCCTTGTTCCAGCGTGTGCATGGCTGGAGCCCGGCGCAGGTGGGCCTGGGGATCGGTCTCGTCATGCTGTGCTTCGGCACCAGCGGAGCCTGGTTCGGCGGCTGGTTGAACGACCGCTACGCGCAGCGCGGCCAGCTCGATGCGCCGCTGAAGGTGGCAGCGCTGGGCTTCGTCAGCTGTGGCCTCTTCGGTGCGCTGGCGCCGCTGATGCCCAACGCCTGGCTGACCTTGCTCTGCTTCGCGCCGACGATGTTCCTCAGCAACATCCCCTATGCCTGTGCGGGCACGGCGCTGCAGCTCATCGTGCCGAACCGCGCGCGGGCGCAGGTCTCGGCGATGTACATCACGATGACGACCTTGATTGGCCTGGGCGTCAGCCCGGTGGTCGTCGGCTTCATGAATGACCGCGTGTTCACCGGTCCGACCGGCATCCGCTATTCGATGGCCGTCGTCATCGGCATCGCCGCGCCGCTGCTGGTGCTGTTCCTGCAGCTGGCGCGGGCGCCGTATCGCAGGGCGCGGGGCGGCTGACCCCGCGACCCGCAGCCCGTCAGCGGGTCTTCTTCTCGAACACCACCACGCCGCCCTTCACCGTCGTCACGACGTTCATCAGGTCGGCGGTGCGCACCATCGGGTTGCCGTCGACGATCACGAGGTCGCCGAACTTGCCCGGTTCCAGCGTGCCGATCTCGGTGCCGTGCATCGTCGCATCACCCGCGTTCTTCGTCAGGATCGTCACGATCTCGGCTGGTGAGAACACCAGCGACAGCGCGCGCAGTTCGTCGAACAGCGTTTCTTTCGGCGGCCACTGGGTGTCGGTGCCGAAGCCGTAGTTCTTCAGGCCGGCTTCCCAGAGGTGGCGCGCGTTCACAGGGCCCTGGCCCGCGGAGGACAGCGTGTCGAAGGGGAAGGGGCCGCCATCGCGGAACAGCGGCTTGCCGTCCGGGCCGAAGTGCGGCAGGAAGACCTGCAGCGTGGAGGTCATCGGGATGTGCGCATCGACGATCCGCTTGAGGGCGGCGGTGTCCACACCCAGGTCGCCGATGTGCGGCGTGTGGACGAGCAGGGCCGGCTTGCTGTCGAGCGAGGCGAGCGTGTCGCGCACGCTGACCGCATGCGTGATGGTCGGCATGCCGCGCTTGCGGCCTTCCTCGACGACGAACTGCTGGGTGGCGATCTCCGGGCCGCCCGGCGTCGCGTTCATGATCGTCTTGAGGTAGTCATAGCCGCCGGCCTTTGCGGCGTCGATCATCTTCAGCGTGACCTCGCGCGGGATCGCCGGTGCGGCCGGTCCGCCGAAGGGCAGGCGCGCCGGATCCGTGCGGGCAGGGTCGTTGAAGCCCTGCGGGGCACCCGGCTTGGGCGGCGCCGGGGGCAGCATGCCGGCCAGCGGGATCATCGTGCCGACGAAGAGGCGCGGACCCTGCAGCGTGCCGGCGGTGATGCGCTTGCGGGCCTCGAGCAGTTGCGGCGGGTCGATCGCGCCGAGCACGGTCGTGAAGCCCGCGTCGAGGAAGGCCTGCAGTTCGCCCGCGGCGCGCTTGTCGAGCCACTCGGCCGGGTTGCCCTTGATGACATGGCGGTGGGCATCGATATAGCCCGGCATCACCGTACGGCCCTTGGCATCGATGACCCGCGCCTTCGGCCCGGCCGAACCGGCAGCCGGCATGCCGGCCCCGACGCTGGCGACACGGCCGTCGCGGACGACGACGTGGCCGTTTTCGATGACCTTGCCCGTGCCGTCGAGGACGCGTGCATGGGTGATGGTGATGTTCTGCGCCTGTGCCGCGGCCGACAGGCAGAGTGCTGCCGTCACGCAGGCCAGGATGGTGGTCTTGCCCATGGATCGTCCCCCGTTTGGTGTGCCCCGAGTCTAAGCCAGCATTGCGCACTGCGGCCATGGCGGTGGTAGCCTCCGCCGATCCCTTGTGGCTTCCGCTGGAGAATCCATGTCCCGCTTTGCGCCCCTTCTTGCCGCCGGCCTCGTGTTTGCGGTGGCAGCCCCGACGATCGCTGCGGAATCCGCTGCGGCACCTGCCCCGGTCGCCAAGGCCACGCCGGCCTTCCCCGACGTGAACATCCCGTACCAGAAGTTCGTGCTGCCGAACGGGCTCACGCTGATCGTGCACGAGGACCACAAGGCGCCCGTCGTCGCCGTGAACACCTACTACCACGTGGGCAGCAAGAACGAGCGCCCGGGCCGCACCGGCTTCGCGCACCTGTTCGAACACCTGATGTTCAACGGCTCCGAACACTTCAACGACGATTACTTCCGCGCGCTCGAGCCCTTCGGCGCGACGAAGCTCAACGGCACGACCTGGTTCGACCGGACGAACTATTTCCAGAACGTGCCCGTCTCGCTGCTGGACCGCACGCTGTGGCTCGAGTCCGACCGCATGGGCCACCTGCTGGGCGCCATCGACCAGGGCAAGCTCGACGAGCAGCGTGGCGTGGTGCAGAACGAGAAGCGCCAGGGCGAGAACCAGCCCTACGGCAAGGTCGATGACCACATCTCGGCGATGACCTATCCGCCTGGCCATCCCTACTCCTGGTCGACCATCGGGTCGATGGAAGACCTGAACGCCGCCTCGCTCGACGACGTGAAGGAATGGTTCCGCACCTGGTATGGCGCGGGCAACGTGACGCTCGTGATCGCCGGCGACGTGAAGGCCGCCGACGCGAAGGCGCTGGTAGAGAAGTATTACGGCGACATTCCGGGTGGCCCGGTGCTGCAGCATGAGCAGCGCTGGATCGCGAAGATGAGCGGCGAACGCCGCGGCTCGCTGGAAGACCGCGTGCCGCAGACGCGGCTCATCAAGACCTGGAACATCCCCGGCTTCGCTACGCGCGAGGCCTCGCTGCTGGACATCGCGGCCGGCGTGCTCGGCGGCGGCAAGAACAGCCGCCTCTACAAGCGCCTCGTCTACAAGGACCAGACCGCGACGGCGGTGTCCGCCGGCGTGCAGCCTTTCGAACTGGGTGGCCAGTTCGTGATCTCTGCTGATGTGAAGCCGGGTGTCGACGTGGCCGCGGTGGAGAAGGCGATGGACGAAGAGCTCTCGCGCCTGCTGCGCGAGGGCCCGGCCGCCAAGGAACTGGAGATGCAGAAGGTCAGCGGCTATGCGGGCTTTGTCCGCGCCGCCGAGCGCATCGATGGCTTTGCCGGCAAGTCGAAGATCCTCGCCGAGGGCGAGGTCTATGCCGGCTCGGCGGACCAGTACCGCAAGGAACTGGCCTGGCTGCGGGACGCGACGGCGGGTGACGTGCAGTCTGTGGCCAAGGCCTGGCTGTCGGATGGCGTCTACGTGCTGACCGTGAATCCGGTCCCTGATTACAAGGTTGCGGCGACGGGCGTGGACCGTTCGAAGGTGCCGGATTCCGGCAAGGCGCCCTCGCTGAAATTGCCGCCCATGCAGCGTGCGACGCTGTCGAATGGTCTCAAGGTGGCGCTCGTCGAGCGGCATGAAACGCCCATCGTGCAATTGCGACTGATGTTCGCGGGCGGCACGGTGGCCGATGCGAGCGCGCGCGCGGGCACCACGGCGCTGATGATGAGCATGCTGCAGGAAGGCACGAAGACGCGCAGCTCGCCGCAGATCGCGGAACAGCTGGAACTGCTGGGGGCGAACCTCGGCCTGTCGGCAGGCGGTGACACCTCGACCGTCGGACTGAGCGCGCTGTCAGGCAAACTGGCTGCCTCGCTGGATCTCTTCGGCGACGTGCTCGTGAACCCGACCTTCCCGGATACCGAGCTGGCCCGCCTGAAGCAGCGGACCATCGCGGGCATCCGCCAGAGCAAGGCGAGCCCGAATGGCATCGTGGGCCGCCTCATGCCGTCGCTCGTCTACGGCGCCTCGCATCCGTATGCGATCGCGAGCCGTGCCGACGAAGCCGACATCAACGCGCTGACGCCGGAGAGCCTGCGTGACCAGTACCGTCGCTGGCTGCGTCCGGACCTGGGCACGCTGCTGGTCGTCGGCGACACCACGCTGGCGCAGATCCTGCCGATGCTCGAGCAGCGGCTGGCCGGCTGGAAGGCGCCGGCGGCTGCCGCGCCGTCCGCGCAGGTGCCGGATGTCAGTCGCGCGGCGAAGCCGCATGTCTACCTCGTGAACCGCACGGGTGCCGAGCAGTCGATGATCGTCGCCGCGCACCCGAGTGTGAAGCGTGCGGACCCGGACTTCATCTCGCTGCGTGCGGCCGAGACAGTGCTCGGTGGCACCTTCCTGGCGCGCATCAACATGAACCTGCGCGAGGACAAGCATTGGGCCTATGGCGCTCAGTCCCAGCTGCGAGAGTCGAAGGGCCCGGGCTTTTTCCTGGTTGCGTCGCAGGTGCAGACGGACAAGACCGCCGAATCGCTGGCCGAAGTGCGGCGCGAGCTCGATGAGTTCATCACCACGCGTCCGCCCACCGACAAGGAAGTGGTCGATGCGAAGAACTCGCTGACGCTGACCCTGCCGGGCAGCAACGAGACGGTCTCGGAAGTCGCCGGTTCCTACGCGAACATCCTGACCTTCGGCCTGCCCGAGAACTACTACAACGACTTCGTCGGCGCCGTGCAGGGCCTGACGTCCGCGCAGTTCGCGCAGGCGGCGAAGAAGCTCGTCGATCCGAAGGCGATCAACTGGATCGTCGTCGGTGACCTCGAGAAGGTCGAGGCCAAGGTGCGTGCGCTGAACCTCGGCGAGGTGACGGTGCTCGACGTGGACGGCAAGACGCTGCGCTGAGGCGCAGCGTTGCGGTGATGGAAAGGCCCTGCGTCAGTCGAGACGCAGGGCCCGCAGTCCGGAAAAGCGCGCCACGCGAAGCGCGCAGGGAGACGTCGACATGATGCATTCACGCCGCAATGCGCTCGGCCTGCTGGCTGCCATCGCGACCACGTCCGCCTTGAAGCCGGGCGCGGCCTTCTCGCAGACGCCAAGCTTTCCGAAGGGCGCGGTGATCCGCACGCTCTTCAAGGATTACGCACCGGCTGACCTGGCCGGTGGCGCAACGCTCTTCCACGAGCACCTGTCGCTGGGCACGGACTTCAACGACCGATTCCGCGCGGCAAGCGCCGCCGTGCTGGCGGCGAACGGTGCGCCGCCCACCGCGCGACCTGCGGCACCCCCGCCTGCACCGCCGGGCCCGGATCCGATGCGCGATGTCGCGCTGATGGCCGACGAGCTGCGCGCCGCGCAGCGGGACGGCGTGGCCTGCCTCGTCGATGCGGGTCTGGAAGGCGCGGGCATGGAGCTGCCCTTCATCCGGGAAGCCGCGCGTCGCTCGGGCCTTCCGGTCGTGAAGGGCGCTGGCTTCTACACGGAGCCTTACTACCCGGCGGCCGTCGCGAAGGCGAGTGAAGCCGAGCTGGTGGCAGCACTGATCAAGCAGGCGGATGAGTATCCGGCCGGTGCCTTCGGCGAGATCGGTTCCTGGGACGAGATGACGCCGACCGAGCGCAAGGTATTCCGTGCCGTGGGCAAGGCGCACCAGGCGACGAACCTTTCGGTGTTCACGCACACGGGCATCCCGGGCAAGGCCGCGATCGAACAGCTGAACCTGCTCGAGGATTCAGGCGTCGATCCGCGCCGCGTGGCCATCGGCCATCTGGGCAACCTCGATGACTCGAAGGTCTATGTGCACAAGCAGCTGTGCCGTCGCGGCGCCTATGTCGGCTTCGATCGCCAGGGGGGCGGCAACGATGCGCCGGTGGTGCCGCTGGTGATGGCGCTGATCGAGGCAGGCCATATCGACAACATCCTGATCTCGGGCGATGCGAGCCGCGGTTATGGCCGACCGCTGACGAACTTCCTGCCGAAGCTCAAGGCCGCGGGCGCGACCGACGAGGTGCTGCACCGGATCATGGTCGACAACCCACGTCGCTTCCTGGCCTTCGTGCCGAAGCGGGCGCGCCGCCAGGGCGTGTGACGCGCGTCCGGGCCGCAAGGCCCGCTGACTTCGGGGCCCTGCTCGCGCTCAACGCGGAATCGGTACAGGTCCTGAGCCCGCTCGATCTGCCCAGGCTGGAAGCGCTGGCGGCAGAGGCGGCCGTGCACCAAGTCGTCGAGGTCGAAGGACAGGTCGCCGGGTTCCTGTTGGCGCTGAGGGAGGGCGCCGGCTACGACAGCGTGAATTACCGCTGGTTTGCCGAACGCTATCACCGCTTCCTGTACGTGGACCGGATCGTGGTGTCGACGCGATCCCAGCGTGCCGGCTTGGGCAGCCTTCTTTATGGCACCGCGTTTGAATATGCCCGTGCCCAGGGCCTGCCCGTCATCACCTGCGAATACGACGTGGAGCCTGCAAATCCCGCGTCAGCGCTGTTTCACGCACGACTCGGTTTCACGGAAGTCGGACGTCAGCGCCTGCCTCATGGCGGCAAGTGGGTGTCGCTGCAGGCCGTGGACGTTGCATGAGCCAGGCCAGTCTTCCTTTCGCTAGCCGCTGTTGCGCAGCGCCGTCGCGACGGCGTTGATCGACAGCTGGATGCCTTCGACGATTCGCGGGTCGTCTTCGCCCGCGCGATGTCGCTTGAGCAGCTCCACCTGCAGCAGGTTCAACGGCTCGATGTAAGGCAGGCGCAGTCGGATCGATGCTTCAAGGGCAGGCTGGTGTTCCAGCAGGCGCGACTGGCCGCTGAGGTCCAGCAGGACATCCCGCGTCGAATACCAGGCGGTTTCGATCTCGCCGAAATACTTCGCGGCCATTGCCGGATCTTCCACGAGCGTGAGGTAACGCCTCGCGATCGCGAGGTCAGTCTTCGCGAGCACCATCTCCATGTTGTCGAGCGTCGCGCGGAAGAAGGGCCAGCGCGCCGCCATCTCGCGCAAGAGACCCCGATCCCCGAAGGTGGCGAGCGCATTGCCCGCGCCATACCAACCGGGAAGCATCACGCGCGCCTGTGCCCAGCTGAATACCCAGGGGATGGCGCGCAGGTCCTCGATGCGGTCGGATTTCGTGCGGGAAGCCGGGCGCGAGCCGATCTTCAGCGTCGCGATCTCCCGCAACGGAGTCATCTCCCGGAAGAAGGTCTTGAAGCCGTCCGTGCCATAGACGAGGCCGCGATACGCATTGAAGGCATCGCGTGAGATGACGGACATCGCGCCGGCGAAACGGTCGAGGTCCGCAGCGGGCAGGGCCGGCGGTTCGAGCGAAGCCAGAAGCGTGGCTGCGGTCATCGCCTCGAGGTTCGCTGCTGCACTTTCAGGCGTGCCGTATTTCGCAGCGATGACTTCGCCCTGTTCGGTGATGCGGATGCGACCCTGCACGGTGCCAGCGGGCTGCGCACGGATCGCCGCGAAAGCCGGACCGCCGCCGCGACCCACCGAACCACCCCGCCCGTGGAACACCTGCAGGCGCAGGCCGGCCGCTTCGGTCACCGCAGAGAGCGCGCGCGTGGCCTGATGCAGGCTCCATACGGAGGTGAGATAACCGCCGTCCTTGTTCGAGTCGGAATAACCGACCATCACTTCCTGGTGACCACGTCGTCGCGCTGCCGCGCCGGATTCCGGCCACTCAAGCCAGGGCCGCAGGATGTCGGGTGCGCGCTCCAGGTCGCCGATCGTCTCGAACAGCGGCACCACGCTGATGGCGCAGGCGGCCGTATCCGACGCGCGGTAGATGCCGGATTCTTTCAGCAGCACCAGCACCTCGAGCAGGTCCGACAGGCTCTCGCACTTGGAGATGATGTAGGTCGTGATGCACTCAGGCCCGAAGCGTCCATGGGCCGTGGCTGCGGCCTGCACGATGGCCAGTTCCGAGCGGGTCTCGTCGCTGTAGTGGGCATAGGGGCTGGCGAGCAGTCGGTTGTTGCTCAGTTCCTTGCGCAGCAACGCGACACGGTCGGCTTCATCCAGCAAGCCGTAGTCCAGCTCCGCGCCGGCGATGCGCAGCAGTTCACCCACCACGCGCGCATGCACGTCCGAGTTCTGCCGCAGGTCCAGCGTGGCCAGATGGAAGCCACAGGCTTCGATCGTGCGGATCAGCCGACCGAGCGCGCCGCCGCTGGCCAGCAGTCCATCGGCGCCTGCAGCGAGGGAACGTGCGATGGCTGCCAGATCATGGCGAAATTCGCGCGGCGAGGCGTAGGGCGTGCCACTGACCGAAGGACGCCGTGCGGGCGCGTCGCCGATGAGCGATTCATAGGTAGCAGCCACGCGCGCATAGATGCCGGTTATCGCGCGGCGATAGGGCTCGTCCGATCGCGCAGGATGGTTGTCTCCGCTTACCTCGGCGAGCTGCAGGACTTCGATCGACGGCGTTGCGAGTTCACTGGAGATCGACAGTTCCGCACCGAGCGCATGGAGCTGCTCGAGGTAATTGCCGAGCACCGCCTGCGCCGAGCTGCGCAGTGCGCCCGCGAGTGATTCGGCGGTGACATTCGGATTTCCGTCGCGGTCGCCACCGATCCAGCTGCCCAGTCGCAGGAAGCAGCCGGGCCGCTGTGGCAGTAGTCGTTCCCAATGCGCATACAGCCGCGGCAACACGGGCAGGAAGACTTCGCGCAGATAGGACAGCGCGATATCGACTTCATCCGCGACGGTGATGCGTTCACGGCGCAGCGGACGCGTCTGCCACAGCAGCGCGATCTGCCGCAGGATCGCTTGCTCGACCAGGTCGCCGTTCGGCGTTTCGGTCTGGCCCGCATCGCGCAGGCGCATCAGCGCCGCGATGCGGTTGCGATGATCGAGCATGCTCTTGCGAGCCACTTCGGTTGGGTGTGCAGTGAGTACGGGTACGATGCGCGCCGCTTCGAGCAGTTCGGCCGCGGCTTCGCGCGGGATGCCCTCGCTGGCCAGCCGGTCGAGGGCGGTGGCCAGATCCTGGCCTGAAGGGTTCGATCCGCCCTGCCGGTCCTCGGCCAGGTTCGCCAGCATCGAGAACAGCATGAAGCCGCGCACGAAGGCGAGCGTGTCGTCGAGCGAGAGGGCATCCAGGCCACGCCCCAGGGCCGCTGCATCACCGAGGCCGCGGTGGCGGTCTACGGAGCTGGCGCGGATGGATTCGATGCGCTCGAAGAGGGCCTGGCCACCATAGGCCCGGATGACATCGCCCAACAGGCGCCCCAGATAGCGGATGTCGGCGTTCTGCGTGATCGGTCGCGGTGCAGGGGACACGGGACTCTCCTGTTTGCAATCGTTTGCCACGGTCTTGCCCAGCTTGCGCTGCAGGAAGCTTGCCAGAAAGCCCCGTGGTGGCCGCTAATACCGGACACCGCCCGAATCGATGCAGCAAGGAGCACGACGATGACTTCGACCGCGACCCCCCGGATTTTCGTGACCGGCGCGACCGGCCAGCTTGGCCGCAAGGTGATCGAGGCGCTGCTGCAACGCGTGCCGGCTGAACAGGTCGTCGCGGGCGTGCGCGATGTGGCCAAGGGCGCGGACCTTGCCGCCAAGGGCGTCGAGTTGCGCGTGGCGGATTACGATCAGCCGGTGACCCTCGCAGCCGCCTTTGCGGGCATCGATCGCCTGCTGCTCATTTCCGGCAACGCCGTGGGCCAGCGTGCCCGCCAGCATCAAGCCGTCATCGACGCGGCCAAGGCCGCCGGCGTGAAGCTCATCGCGTACACGAGCGTACTGCGCGCCGACATCTCGCAGCTGGGCCTGGCCGTCGAACACAAGGCGACCGAGAACACGCTCGCCGCGAGCGGCGTGCCCTACGTCCTGCTTCGCAATGGCTGGTACCTGGAGAATTTCGCGGGTCGCGCACTCGGCGGCCTGGCGACGGGGGAGATCCCGACCTGCGCCGGCGACGGCCGGTATGCCGCCGCCACGCGTGCCGATTTCGCCGCGGCCACGGCCATCGTGCTGACATCCGCCGATGGCTATGAAGGCCGCAAGCTCGAACTCGCCGGCAGCACCGCCTTCACCATTGCAGACCTTGCCGCGCTGACGAGTCGGCTGGCAGGTCGCCCGGTCGTTGCCCGCAACCTCACGATCGCGGAGTTCGAAGCGGCGCTCATGAAGAATGGCCTGCCGGACTTCGTCGCGAAGATCCTGGCGAATTCCGATACGTCGGCTGCGCAGGGCTGGCTCTTCGATGACAGCCGCACGCTCGAGTCGCTGCTCGGCCGTCCGACGAACGCATTGGAATCGGTGGTCGCCCCGGCTGTGGCGGCGGCCCTGGCTGCGAAGAAGGAGGTCTGATCATGACGTTCCCGATGAAGAAGATCGTTGGCGCGGTGCTGGGCGTCGCGGCACTGGCCCTTCCGGCGCTGGCCACGGCGGCCGACACCCTGCCGGGGCCCGTGACCTGCGACCGCGCCTGCCTCTATCGCGTGCTGGATGAATATCTCGCCGCGTGGAAGGCGCATGACCCTTCCCGCATCCGCTGGAGTGCGCGTGCGCGGACCAGCGAGAACAACGTCGCGCTGCGCGTGGGCGATGGGGCCTGGGGCACGGTCACGGCCCTGGACGGATACGAGATGCGCTTCGCCGACCCGCAGACCGGGCAGGTCGCGGTCTTCGGCGTCGTGCAGGAAACGAAGACGAAGTCGCCTTATGCGCTGCGGCTGGAAGTCGAGCATGGCGCGATCCGCGAGGCCGAGCTGCTGGTCGTGCGACCGGAAGATGCGGGCATTCCCTTCGTGACGGCAGATATGCAGCGACGTCCGGTCTTCGAGGAGATGCTGCCTGCTGCGCAGCGTACGCCGCGCGACCGGATGGTCGCGGCCGCCAACGGCTATTTCGACACGCTGCAACTGAACGACGGCACGCTGCGCACGCAGTTCACCGACGACTGCAACCGCCGCGAGAACGGCATGGTGTCGACCAACCGCAAGGACCCGGGCCTCGATCCGATTTGGCGCATGGGCTGCGCGGACCAGTTCCGGCAGGGTGCCTACAAGTACGACGATCGCCTGCGCGACCGCCGCTTCCTCATCGCCGACGAAGAGCGCGGCATCGTGCTGGCCGGCGGCTTCATCGACCACGAGGGCCGTCTCAAGGAGTTCACGCAGCCCGATGGCACTGTGCGTGAGTCGCAC
>CANGMU010000021.1 GCA_947454665.1 Pseudomonadota bacterium
AGTGGCGGACCGACACATCGCCGTACTTGCTCGCGAAGCGGGCCGCCAGCTGTTCGATGAGGTAGACCGACCGGTGGCGTCCACCGGTGCAGCCCACGGCGACGGTCAGATAGCGCCGGTTGCTCGCGTGGTATTCCGGGATGCGGCCTTCGATGAAGTGCTCGATGTCCGTGAGCAGTCGGCCCACGGCTTCGTGCTGCTCGAGGAATCGCGCGACATCGGCGTCGCGTCCGGTGAGGCCGCGCAGCGCTGCGTCCCAGTAGGGATTGGGCAGCGTACGGGCGTCGAAGACGAAGTCGGCATCACCCGGGATGCCGTGCTTGAAACCGAAGGACGTGAACTGGATCGACATGCGTGACTGGCGCCGGTTCTCGACCCGGCGACGCATGAGTTCGCGCAGGTCGTGGACGCCGAGGCGGGAGGTGTCGATCGTGAGGTCGGCCGCATTGGCAACGGGCTCCAGCAGCGCGCGCTCGATGGCGATGGACTCGCGCAGGCCTTCGCCGTGGCGGCTCAGGGGGTGTCGTCGGCGGGTCTCCGCGAACCGACGCAGCAGTTCTTCGTCGCTGGCGACGAGATAGAGCAGTTCGCACTGGATGCCTGATCGCTTCAGTTCGTCCAGCAGGGCCGGGACGGTGCCGATTTCAGCTGCAGTGTTGCGGGCATCGATCCCGACGGCCGTGCGCCGGTAGACCGGATCGCTGCTCTGGAGGGTGTGGGTGATGAAGGGCTTGAGCAGCGCTGCGGGGATGTTGTCGACGCAGTAGAAGTCGAGGTCCTCGAGCATGTGCAGGGCCACGCTCTTGCCGGACCCCGACAGACCGCTCAGCAACACCAGACGCATGCGCTGCCCGCCCTGTCCGCGTTAAAGCCGCGTGGCCGCCCGCCCCTCGGCGGCGTGGTGGTCCTGCGTCTTTTCCTTGTGTTTCTTCACGGCGCGGTCGAGCTTGTCGGCCAGCATGTCGATGGCCGCATACATGTTTTCGTCGACAGCGACGGCATGGATGTCAGCGCCGCGCACGTGCACGGTGGCCTCGGCTTTCTGTTCGAGCTTCTCGACGGTGAGCGTCACATGGATGTCGATGACGTGGTCGAAGTGCCGCACGATCCGCTCGAGCTGTTTCTCGACGGCGGTGCGGAGCGCGGGGGTGACTTCGACATGGTGACCACTGAGCTTGAGCTGCATGAGCTTCTCCTGGTTATGCGCGCGCGCCTGCGCGCTTTCGTTCGTTCGATGGGGCGATGCCCATCGCTTCCCGGTACTTGGCGACTGTACGCCGAGCCACCGGAATTCCTTCCTTAGAAAGCAGGTCCGCGATGCGGCTGTCGCTCAAGGGCGCTTCGCCGGCTTCGTCGCGGATGAGCTTGCGGATCTTCGCGCGGATGGCGGTCGAGGAGGTTTCGTTGCCGTCCCCGTCGCCCACGTGGCTCGAGAAGAAATAGCGCAGTTCGAACACGCCGCGCGGTGTGTGCATGTACTTGCCGGAAGTCACGCGCGAAATGGTGGATTCGTGCATGCCGATCGCCTCGGCCACGTCGCGCAGGATCATGGGCTTCATGAATTCCTCGCCCTGGTCGAGGAAGTCGGCCTGTCGCTCGACGATCGTGCGGGCGACCTTCATCAGCGTGTCGTGCCGGATCTCCAGGCTCTTGAGCAACCAACGCGCTTCCTGCAGCTGCGCGCGCAGATTGGCGTGGCCCGAGGCGCGGCCCAGCATGCCGGCGTAGGTTTCGTTCAGGCGCACCCGCGGCAGGGTCGTGGGATTCATTTCGACGACCCAGCCGGTGGGGCTGCGCCGCACCAGCACATCCGGGACGACGTACTCGGCCTTTGCCGAGCTGATCTGGGCGCCGGGCTTGGGATGGCAACTGCGAACCAGTGCGATCGCCAGTTCCAGTTCGTCTTCCGTGCAGTCGAGCTGGCGGCGCAGCGCGGCCATGTCGCGCCCGGCCAGTTGCTCCAGATAACCGTCCGCGATGCGCAGCGCGCAGTCGAGCCCGGGTGTCGTTGCGTCGAGGATGCGCAGCTGCAGGGCGATGCATTCGCCCAGGTTGCGCGCGCCGACACCGGACGGGTCGAAGGCCTGCACGACACCGAGCATGACGGCAATCTCTGCCTCGCTGGCTTCTGTCTCTGGGCGCAGCGTTGAGGCGATGGTCTCCAGCGAGTCCGTCAGGTATCCGTCGTCGTTGATCGCGTCGAGAATCGCTCGCCCGATCGCGGTCTGCCGTTCGTCGAGGCTGGCCATTTCGAGCTGCCAGCCCAGGTGGTCCTGCAGCGTCTTGCCGCTGTCGTCCGAAAATTCCTGTCCGCGCTCATCGTCGTCGAAATTGGAGGGGGAATCGGAAGGGCCGGCGGTGCGGTCCTCCCAGGGGTCGTCCACGACTTCAACCGTCGGCTGTTCGGCTTCGGTGTCGGCCGCCTGCGCGGCGCCACCTTCGGCGTCTTCGCCGGGCGGCTGCGCCGTCGGCATCTCGTTCGGTGCGGCGCCCAGTTCCTCGAAGGACTGCATGCCCTCCGATTCTTCCTCGGCCTCCAGCATGACGTTGGATTCGAGGAGCTCACGGAGGTGCGCCTGCAACTCGAGGGCAGGCATCTGCAGGAGCCGGATGGCCTGCTGCAGCTGCGGTGTCATTGTCAGCTGCTGGCTCATCTTGAGCTGCAGCGAGGTCTTGAGCACGCCCGTTACATCCTGAAGTTCTCGCCCAAGTACACCTCGCGGACTTGGGCGTTGGCAAGAATTTGATCCGCGGTTCCGGCCGCGATCACGGTTCCGCGGTCGACGATGTATGCGCGGCCGCAAACACCGAGTGTTTCGCGCACATTGTGGTCGGTGATCAGCACGCCGATCCCCTTGGCGGCGAGTTCCCCGATGATGCGCTGGATGTCCAGCACGGAGATCGGATCGACGCCGGCGAAAGGTTCGTCCAGCAGGATAAAGCGCGGCGCGGCGGCCAGCGCCCGCGCAATCTCGACGCGCCGCCGTTCGCCGCCGGACAGGGACTGACCGGCATTGTGGCGGACATGGTCGATGCGCAGCTCGCCGAGCAGTTCCTCCAGCAAGGCAGAACGGCTGGCCGAATCGAGGTCCGTCCGCGTCTCGAGGATCGCCAGGACGTTGTCCTCAACCGAAAGACGGCGGAACACGGAGGCCTCCTGGGGGAGGTAGCCGATGCCCGCCAGCGCGCGCCGGTGCATCGGCAGGTCGGTGATATCGAGGTCGTCGAGCTGGATACGGCCCTCGTCGCAGCTGATGAGGCCGGAGATCATGTAGAAGGCGGTCGTCTTGCCCGCACCGTTCGGGCCGAGCAGTCCGACGATCTCGCCGCCGTGTACATCGAGCGAGAGGTCCTGCACGACGCGACGTCCCTTGTAGGCCTTGCGCAGGTTGCGGGCCGACAGCGTGCTCATGGCCGTGTCTCCGGACGTGGCGCTGGAGCCTCCGGCGTGCCTTCCGGCCGGATCGTGATGTGGACCCTTCCGCCGCCGGTTTCGTTGCGCATGACCTGTTCGCGCACGGCGTACACGATCGCGGGGCTGCTCATCTCGTTGCGACCATCAAAGAGCCAGGCATCACCGGAAAGCCGCACGGACTGGGCGATGAAGTCGTAATCGATGGTGCTGGCATGGCCGCGTACCGGACGCGCGACGCCTTCCAGCTGCTGTTCGAATTCTGCCGGCGCACCGGTGGCCTGCGCCCGTGCAAGGCGGTTGCCTGCGAATCGCACCGTCGCGACCTGCGATTGCAGCGTGCCGCCGGTGAAGCGGATACGCACGGCGCCGGTGAATTCCCAGCGGCTGTCGTTGAACGACAGGCCGGTTCCGTCGGCCGTTGCGCGGTCCGCGCGGATGCTCAAGCTGCCCTGTGTGAGGGTCACGTCGTCGAAGCTGAGCCGGTTCGACTTGCTGTCGATGCTCGAGCTGCTCGCGCTGACGTCGATCGGCAGGGAGGCCTGCTCGCGCGGCACCGCACGCGGTGCTGCCGCGCCGGCCGGCAACGCCAGGCAGAGCAGTCCAGCCATCCACGCGACACGCGCCTCAGGGAAGGAAACGGGCATGCACTTTCGACTCCAGGACCAGCTGGCCCTGTTTCAGGTTCGCATCCAGGCCGTGGGCACCGAGTTGATGGCGCCCCCAGTCGATCCGCACCTCCTCGCGCGTGCGCGCGATCTGGCGGCGGGTGTCGTAATCGAGCTGTTCGGTCGAGATGCGCGCCGGGAGGGCAGAGCCGGTCGGCGTGCCCGTGACGCGCACGTCGCCACGCAGATGCAGCAGGGAATCGCCACCGGGCAGTTCGGCTTCACGTGCCGTCAGTGTCCAGCGACGTGTGTCATCGGCGGCATAGCGCAGCGTCAGATGCTGCGCCGTTACCGTGCCGTTATCCGGATCCTGTGCAACGCGGTCCGCATCGAGGACATAAAGGGCCGAGCCATCTTCGGCCGTCTGGACGACCTTGGCATCCTGCGCCACATAACCGAAATCGGACGAGCTGCCGGTCGTCTCGCCGTGCAAGCCGGGCGTGCTGCCCTCGCGGCCGAGCAGGAAAGCCAGTGCGAGGACCGACAGAACACCGAAGCCTGCGATCAAACGGCCTTTCATGCGCGGCTCCGCGCGTCGAGCAGCCAATCGCAGGCTTCGCGTACCGCGCCGCGGCCGCCGGGGAGAGTGGTCACCCGATGTGCTGCGGCGAGCGCCAGCGGATGCGCATCTGCGACGGCGATGCCGAGCGCGACGCGACCGAAGAGCGCGATGTCCGGCGTGTCGTCTCCGATGCACGCGACCTGTGACACGTCGAGTTTGAGCTTCGCCAGCAACACGTCGAGGGCGCGGGATTTGTCTTCGGCGCCCTGGATGACGTAGCGGATGCCCAGGTCGCGGCAGCGCCTCACGACGGCGGCATGCTTGCGGCCCGAGATGACCGCCACGGTGATGCCGGCGGCCTGCAGCAGTTTCACGCCGTGGCCGTCACGTACATGGAAGACCTTGAGCTGCTCGCCGTCCGCGCCGAAATACAGTGCGCCATCGGTGAGCGTGCCATCGACATCCAGCACCAGCAGACGCAGGCGTGCCGCCAAGGCAGGCGAGGGCAGGCGGCTGCCACGGCGCGCGGCCATCAGACCACTCCGGCGCGCAGCAGGTCGTGGATGTTCAGTGCGCCGACGAGACGGCCGTCCGCATCGACAACTGGCAGTGCGGTAATGCGATGCTGTTCCATGAGGTTCACGGCCTCGGCGGCCAGTGCCTGTGGGGCGATGTGGCGCGGATTCGCGGTCATTACCGCCTGCATCGTCGACGCATGCAGATCGACCTGCCGGTCGAGCACGCGGCGCAGGTCGCCGTCGGTGAAGACGCCCACGACGCGGTCCTCCGCGTCGACCACGACCGTGAGCCCCAGGCCCTTGCGGCTCATTTCGAGCAGCCCCGCGCCCAACGCGGTGCCGGCCATGACGCGGGGCAGGTCGTCGCCTTGTCGCATGATGTCGGACACGTGCAGCAGCAGGCGGCGACCCAGGCTGCCGCCCGGGTGCGAGCGCGCGAAATCCTCGGGCGTGAAACCGCGGGCCTCGAGCAGCGCGATCGCCAGCGCATCGCCCATGGCAAGCGTTGCCGTGGTGCTGGACGTCGGCGCGAGGTTGTGCGGGCAGGCCTCCTCCGGCACGGAGACGTCGAGGTTCACCGCGGCATCGCGCGCCAGCGTGGAGTCGCTGCCGCCGGTGATCGCGATGACCGGCGCCCCCAGTCGCTTGAGGTGCGGCAGCAGGGCGAGCAGTTCTGCGGTCTCGCCGGAGTTCGAGATGGCGACGACGACATCCCCCCTGGAAATCATGCCGAGGTCGCCGTGGCTGGCCTCGGCGGCATGCAGGAAAAAGGACGGCGTGCCTGTGCTGGCCAGGGTTGCGGCGATCTTGCCGCCCACGTGGCCGGACTTGCCCAGGCCTGTCACGACGACTCGGCCCGCGGCGCCCAGGCACAGCTGGCAGGCGCGGGCGAAGGCTTCGCCGATACGGCTGGAGAGCCCTGCGACGGCGCGGGCTTCGATGTCGATGGTGCGGCGTCCGGCGGCCACGAGGGCCGCGTCGTCGCCGGCGCGGTGTGCAGCGGTGTTCATGTCGTCTCGATCATCATAGCTTAAGATGCGCCACCTTCCCGACGTCCGCGAGTTCCCGACATGACTCCCCAGCAGGTTGCCGACCTGATCCGCCAGTCGTTGCCCGGCGCCGACGTCATCGTCCGGTCCGGCGACAACGTGCATTTTGAGTCTCGCATCGTCAGCAGCACCTTTGCCGGCAAGCGGCTCTTGCAGCGTCACCAGCTCGTCTACGCGGCGCTTGGCGCCCTGATGGGCGGCGAGATCCATGCCCTGTCCATCGACGCGCTGACGCCGGAAGAATCGGCCGCGCGGGGCGGCTGACATGGACAAGCTGCAGATCACCGGCGGCCGTCCGCTCGAAGGCGAGGTCCGCATTTCCGGCGCGAAGAACGCAACCCTGCCGATCCTGGCCGCGACCCTGCTGGCCGACGGCCCGGTCACCATCTCGAACGTCCCGCACCTGCAGGACGTGACGACGATGATCGAATTGCTCGGCCGCATGGGCGTGACGGTCACGATCGACGAGAAACTGCGCATCGAGGTCGATCCGACCACGATCCGCGAGCAGTTCGCGCCGTATGAGCTCGTGAAGAAGATGCGGGCGTCCATCCTCGTGCTGGGCCCGCTCCTTGCCCGCTACGGCGAGGCGGACGTGTCGCTGCCGGGTGGCTGCGCCATCGGCGCGCGTCCGGTGAACATCCACGTCGCGGGCCTGCAGGCCATGGGCGCGGACATCCACATCGAGAACGGCTACATAAAGGCTCGAACAGGCAAGGCCCGCGCTGGGCGCCTCAAGGGCGCGCGGCTCGTGCTCGAAACGGTCACGGTGACGGGCACCGAGAACCTCATGATGGCCGCGGTCCTGGCCGACGGCGAGACGGTCCTCGAGAATGCCGCGCGCGAACCGGAAGTCGTGGATCTCGCGAACTTCCTCATCGCGATGGGCGCGAAGATCCGTGGCGCCGGCACCGACCGCATCGTCATCGAAGGCGTCGAGCGCCTGCATGGCTGCTCGTATGAAGTCATGCCGGACCGCATCGAGACCGGCACCTTCCTGGTGGCGGCGGCGATCACAGGCGGCCATGTGCGGACGAAGAACACCTGCCCGGCCTACCTGGACGCCGTGCTGCTGAAGCTGCAGGAAGCGGGTGCGAAGCTGGCGCAGGGCGACAACTGGATCGAGCTGGACATGCGCGGCCGCCGCCCGAAGGCGATCGACGTGCGTACCGCGCCCTATCCGGCCTTCCCCACCGACATGCAGGCGCAGTTCGCTGCGCTGGATGCGGTGGCCGATGGTGTCGGCACCATCATCGAAACGGTCTTCGAAAACCGCTTCATGCACATGCTCGAGATGCGTCGGATGGGCGCGGAAATCCGGCTCGAGGGCAACACCGCGATCATCAAGGGCGTGCCGAAACTCATGGCTGCACCGGTGATGGCCACCGACCTGCGCGCTTCGGCCAGCCTCGTGCTGGCGGCCCTCGTCGCCGAGGGCCAGACCGTCATCGAACGCATCTATCACATCGACCGCGGTTACGAGTCGATCGAAGAGAAACTCTCCGGTCTCGGCGCCCAGATCCGCCGCGTGCCCGGGCGCTGAAGCCCGGACACCAAAGCTGGGACGGTCAGTCCGCGACGCAGGCGAAGTTCGCAGCAGCGTTCACATCACCCTTGCCGGTGTATCGCGGATACGCCGGATAGCGGCACAGCGGCCGCGTGAAGCGGGGCGGCGCGTCGGGCTTGTCCCGCTTGGCCGCCGTCAGCGTGGCGGGCGTCTTGCCCGCTTCCACCCACTCCATTAGCGGCGTCAGCAGGTCGATGCTGTCGGCACCCGGGCCGCCGCTGCAGTGGCCGACACCCGGCGCGATGTAGAGCCGCGTGCTGCGCTCTGACAATGCCGGGCCGGCGGCCGTCGTCAGGTCCGCCCAGCTGCGGATCATGTCCCGGTGCGACAGCAGCGCATCGTCAGAGCCATGCCAGACCATGATGCGGCCGCCGCGCTTCAGGTATTGCACGAGGTCCGGCACCGTGGGGTTGAACTGATACTGCTTTTCCAGCACTTCGCTGCTACGGGGCAGCGCAGCGATTGGATCGAAGCCCGCCGGCGACCAGTTTGCGTCGTTCTCGATGATGTAGCGGAAGTGCCCGGTTCCGAAGAGCGGGAAGGCCGGCGCACCGAGCGCCATGTTGCCCAAGCCATAGCCTGAATAGACGACCTTGCCGTCCGGCGTCTTGAGATCCGTCATCAGCGCCGTTGCCGCAGCCACCTGCGCAGGCGTCAGGCCCACGCTGGCGGGCACGTCACGCGCGACATCGAAATCGCAGCGCTGCCAGGCCGAGATCACGCCGTCCTTGGCGCCATCGGCCTCGTCACAGCGCGCGACCGCTGCGGCATGGATCTGCGCGAACTGGGTGGCGCTGGGCAATTGCAGGCTCGCGGCGCGCGTCCAGGCAGAGACCTGCCCGGTCAGGTTCAGCGTTGGTGCGACGGCCACCACGCCATCGAATTCCGTGCCGTATTTCGCCGCGGCATTCAATGCGCCGCGGCCGCCGTTCGAACAGCCGTCGTAATAGGCGTGGTGGGGTGCCGTGCCGTAATAGGCCTGCGTCACCGCCTTGCCGAAGCGCGTGGCGATCAGGATCGCGCCATGGGCATAGCGCTCGAGTCCACGCGGGTTGTTGAGCAGGTCGGCGCCGCTCATGTCGCGGTGACCGCCATTGTTGGCGCCTTGGGCGGCACCGGCCACGAGCGCCGGGTTGCTGGCGCCGACCGGCACGATGATGCCGTCGAAACCGCCGCCGCCCCGCTGCACGTAGCGGCCCCGCCAGGCATCGGGCAGGCGGACTTCAAGGTCATGTTCGGTGCCGCGCTCTGTGCCGGTGACGCGGCAATAGCCGGGCACCGCGCCTTTGGCGGCAACGTGGGTCGCGCCGGTGACCTCGACGTTCATGAAGCTCTGGCCCTGCAAGGCCTCGCAGGCGATGGCCGGCTTGAGCGGTTTCGTGGCCGCTGCCGCGTGGGATGCGGGCAGCACGGAAAATCCCAGTGCCAGTCCGGTCGCGATGCGGATCGCCTGTCGATGCGTCGTCATCAGATCCTCTCCTGTGTCAGCGCGCTCGGGGGCCTTCGATCACTGGCAGCTCCACCGTGAAGGAGCGGGGGCCGCGCTGTCCGGCCAGCTTCAAGGTGGTGCCGGGTTTGTGGGTGGCGATCAGCGCCAGGACGTCCTGCGCGCTGCGCACTGCGCGGCTGTCGATGCTGATCAGGCGATCGTTGATCGCGAGCCCGATCCGGAGCGCGGGTGATTCCAGGTAGAGATCGTCGACGACCACGCTGCCTGCCGGGTAGCCGAGCTGCGCGGCGCGCTCCGGCTCCGCATCGCCCGCAATGATCCCGACCCAGCCGCGCACCACGCGTCCCTTGGCGAGGATCTCGCCCATCACGCCGCGCACGAGATCCACGGGGATCGCAACGCCCAGGCCTTCCGCGCCGCGGTTCTTGCCCAGCACGGCTGTATTGATGCCGATGAGTTCGCCGCGCACGTTGACGAGCGCCCCACCGGAGTTGCCCTCGTTGATGGCGGCGTCGGTCTGGATGAAGTTCTCGAAGGTGGCGACGCCGAGCTGTGCGCGTCCGGTAGCACTGACGATGCCGTGCGTCACGGTCTGCGCGAGGCCCAGGGGGCTGCCGATGGCCAGCACGACATCGCCCACCTGCACGTGGTCCGAGCGACCTAGCTGCATGACGGGCAGCTTGTCGAGCTTCACGCGCAGCACTGCGAGGTCCGTGTCCGGGTCGCGACCGACGACTTCCGCCACGGCATTGCGGCCGTCGGCGATCTGCACCTGGATCTTCTCGGCGCCGGCGATCACATGGTGGTTGGTGATGATGTGGCCGGCCGCGTCCACGATGACGCCGGAGCCCAGGCTCTGTTGCACGCGCTGTCGATAGCGGGGCAGCACGCGACCCGGGAAGAAGGGATCGATGCCGCCCGAGGGCAGCTGCTCGGTGACCTTGCGTTCGGCGAAGATATAGACCACGGCTGGCGCGCTGGCGCGTACGGCCGTGGCGTAACTCGCGACGCCCGGGGACGGCCCCGTATCCGGCGGGCCGAAGGGCGCTGACGCGGAGGCGTCGGTCGGAGCGGTCGCCGAGCCTGTCCGCGCGGTCGCGGGCGACGCCACGGGCAGGGCTGCTGGCAGGGCCGGTGTCAGTTGCGCGGGCATTTCGACCCGCTGGGGCATGGCGGGCAGCACGAGCTGCGGCCAGAGCCGGGTCGCGGCCACGGCCAGCAACAGGCCACCGGCTACCGACAGGCCCACGAAGAGGGTGGCTCGCCTGATGTCGTTCACGGTCATGTTCGCTATAATGCGACAGTTTCCCGCCACGAGCCCAAGATCCATGAGCGACCACAGCGGCGCCGCACCCCACGGCAGCCCCGAGACGACAGGCGCGGTCGACGAAAGCCGCCGCAGCTTCCTCACCTTCGCGACAGCGGCCACCGGCGCCATCGGCGCAGCCTTCGGCGCGGTTCCGTTCATCGCCTCCTGGAGCCCCTCCGAGCGCGCCCGCGCGCTGGGTGCCCCGATCGAGGTTGATGTGACCAAGATCGACCCGGGCCAGATGGTTACCCTGACCTGGCGCAAGCAGGCGATCTACGTCGTGCACCGCACGCCTGAGATGGTCGCCAAGCTCGCCGGCCACGACGGTGACCTGAAAGATCCGGGTTCGGCCAGCTCCGAGCAGCCGGACTATGCCAAGAACGCCGCGCGCGCGGCCAAGGACCAGTTCCTGGTCGTCATCGGCAACTGCACCCACCTGGGCTGCCTGCCGAAGACGCGTTTCGAGCCGAACCAGCCCGAGCTGGGCACGGACTGGCCGGGCGGCTTCTTCTGCCCCTGCCACGGCTCGAAGTTCGACATGGCCGGCAGGGTGTTCAACGGTTCGCCGGCTTCGGTGAACCTGCGCATCCCGCCTTACTCGTTCTCCAACGACAGCACGCTCGTCATCGGCAAGGATGACGTTGCGCAGGGAGCCGCGTAATGGCCGGCGATCACGACAAGCTGCCCGCGCGTCCGGGCTTCATGGGCTGGCTCAACAAGCGCCTGCCGGTCGATGCCTTTCTGAAGGATCATCTGACCGACTACTACGCCCCGAAGAACTTCAACTTCTGGTACTTCTTTGGCTCGCTGGCATTGCTCGTGCTGGTGATGCAGCTGCTGACCGGCATCTTCCTGACGATGCATTACAAGGTCGGCGAGATGACGGCCTTCGACTCGGTCGAGTACATCATGCGCGAGGTGCCGTACGGCTGGCTCCTGCGCTACCTGCACTCCACGGGTGCGTCGGCGTTCTTCATCGTCGTCTACCTGCACATGTTCCGCGCCTTCCTGTACGGCTCGTACAAGCAGCCGCGCGAATTGCTGTGGCTGTTCGGCATGGTGATCTACCTCGCGCTGATGGCAGAGGCCTTCATGGGCTATGTGCTGCCGTGGGGCAACATGTCGTTCTGGGGCGCGCAGGTCATCGTGAACCTGTTCGGCACGATCCCCGTGGTCGGACCAGGCCTGGTCGAGTGGATCCGCGGCGACTACGGCATCGCCGATGCGACGCTGAACCGCTTCTTCTCGCTGCACGTCGTGGCGGTGCCGCTGGTGTTGCTGCTGCTGGTGACGCTGCACCTCGTGGCCCTCCACGAAGTCGGCTCGAACAACCCGGACGGCGTCGAGATCAAGGGCAAGAAGGGCGCCAACGGCAAGCCGCTCGACGGCATCCCGTTCCATCCGTACTACACCCTGAAGGACATCGTCGGCGTCGGCGTGTTCCTGATGCTGTTCTGCGTCGTCGTGTTCTTCGTGCCGACCTTCGGTGGCATCTTCCTGGAGCACGCGAACTTCGACATGGCGAACCCGATGTCGACGCCGGACCACATCGCGCCGGTGTGGTACTTCACGCCGTTCTACGCGATCCTCCGCGCGGTTCCGGACCAGCAGCTTGGTGCGCTCGCGATGGCGCTGTCGCTGGTCTGCCTCGTGCTGGTGCCCTGGCTCGACCGTTCGCCGGTCAAGTCGACACGCTACCGTGGCTGGATCTGGAAGACGGCGCTGGCGCTGTTCGTGATTTCCTTCATCGGCCTGGGCTACATCGGCCTCAAGGCCCCGTCGCCGCTGTTCACGCTGATGGGCCGGGTCTTCTCGGTCATGTATTTCGCGTTCTTCGTGCTGATGCCCTGGTACACGAAGATCGATCCCGTGAAGCCGGTGCCCGAGCGAGTGACCTATGAGAAGCATTGAGACCGTGATGCACCGTAACCTCTCCGGGCGCGTTGCCCGCATCGCCGCCGGCCTGCTGGCCGGCGTGGCCCTGATCGCCGCGCCTGCCTTGCAGGCCGCGGAAGAAAAGGCCGCCGAGGGCCATGAGTCGCATGGTGTGGACTGGCAGGGCTGGAAGGCCGGCAACCAGATCAACGACGCCACCTCTTTGCAGCGTGGCGCCTCGAACTTCATGAACTATTGCGCCGGCTGCCACTCGCTGAAGTACATGCGCTATGAGCGCATGGCGAAGGACCTGCGCATCGGCGACGAGCAACTGCGCAAGAACCTGCTGCCGGCCGGCGCGAAGACGACGGATTACATCCTCGCGTCTTTCCCGAAGGCCGAGGCGGAAGCCTGGTTCGGCCGCCAGCCGCCGGACCTGTCGCTGATCACCCGTTCGAAGGGCAGCGACTATGTCTTCCAGTTCCTGAAGGGCTTCTACCTCGACGAAACCAAGGCCACGAAGACGGATAACCTCGCCCTGCCGGGTGCGGCCATGCCGGCCGTCCTGTCGGATCTCGAGGGCGTGAAGCGCGTGGTCTTCGGCCATGGCGAATCGGCGCACGGCGGCAAGAACGTCGAGCGCTTCGATGAAGTGCAGGCCGGTTCGATGACGCCGGCCCAGTACGACGTCTTCGTGCGCGACACGGTCAACTTCCTCCAGTACGTGGGTGAACCGTCCCAGGTCGATCGCGTGAGCATCGGCATCTGGGTGCTCCTGTTCCTGGCGGTGTTCACGGGTTTCGCGTGGATGCTGAAGAAGGAATACTGGAAGGACGTGCACTGATGACGGCCTTGCGGGGGCCGGCCCTGGCCGGTCCCTGCATCCGACCTGTGATCGAGCGCCGGAAACCCTCGCCGTGATGACGCTTTTCTCCTCTCCGACCGAGTCCGCCAGCCACCGCACGCGCGTCGTGCTGGCTGAAAAGGGCGTCGAGATCGACATCATCAGTGTCACGCCGGGACGTTTTCCGGAAGACCTGCTCGATCTCAACCCCGACCATTCCCTGCCCACGCTCGTGGATCGTGATCTCGTCCTGTACGACTCGCGCGTCATCATCGAGTACCTGGACGAGCGCTTCCCGCATCCGCCGCTGATGCCCGTGGATCCGGTGACCCGCGCGCAGTTCCGCCTGGCCCTGCTGCGTATCGAGCGGGACTGGTATGGACTTGCCGGTCGCATCGCGGCAGACGGCAAGGGGAAGGAGGCCGATGCGGCCCGAGTGCAGTTGCGAGACCTCGTGATGCAGACGGCGCCGTTCTTCACCGTGAAGCCCTGGTTCCTCGGTGACGAGTTCTCGCTGGTCGATGCGTCGATCGCACCCATCCTATGGCGGCTGCAGCACCTCGGCATCGAGTTGCCGGCCGATGCCGCGCCGCTCGTCAAATACGCCAACCGTCTCTTTGCGCGCCCCGCCTTTCGCTTCAGCCTGACGGCTGAAGAGCGGGAGATGCGGCGTGGCTGAGTTGTCCCGACGCCCTTATCTGCTTCGTGCGATGTACGAGTGGATGTCGGACTGCGGCCACACGCCGCACGCCATCGTCGACGCGACGCAGCCCGACGTGCAGGTGCCGACCGCCTTCGTGAAGGACGGTCGCATCGTGCTGAACATTTCGCCTACTGCCACGCAGGGTCTGCTGATCGGCGCCGACACGATGGAGTTCAGCGCGCGCTTCGGCGGCGTGAGTCATTACGTGCGCGTGCCGGTGAACGCGGTGCTCGGCATTTATGCCCGCGAGTCCGGTGAGGGCATGGTCTTCGCGGATGATGTCGTGCCTGAAGGGGGTGGCCCGGACGGACCCGCCGACATGCCGCCGCCACCAACGCCGGATCCTCCCAAGAAGCGTCCCTCGCTCAAGGTCGTCAAGTAAGTGACTTCCTTCCCGCGCAACCGGTGGTGGGTCGCGGGCTTCTCCTGGGAACTCTCGTCCACGCCGCTGGCCCGCTGCCTGCTCGGCCAGCACCTGGTGCTGTTTCGTACCGCATCCGGTGAAGTGGCAGCGTTGGAAGACCGCTGCTGCCACAAGGAATTGCCCCTGTCGATGGGCACCCTGGAAGCCGCCGGCTTGCGCTGCGGCTACCACGGGCTGTTGTTCGACACGCAGGGTCGCTGCATCGAGGTCCCCGGACAGCAGGACGTTCCCGCACGCGCCAAGGTGCGCGCGTTTCCCTTGCGCGAGCGCGACCAGATCCTGTGGATCTGGATCGGCGACACGCGCGATGCGCAGCCGGAAGACGAGCCGCCGGCCTATGCCTTCCATGCCGATCCGCGATACCGCTTCGGGGGCGGGAGCTTCCATTACGACGCGCCCTGGCAGCTGATCCACGACAACCTGATGGACCTGAGCCACCTGGGATACGTGCACCTGAAGACGATCGGCGGCAACCCGGCCGTGCACATGAACGCGAGCCTGTCCGTCACGGGCGATACGCAGCACGTGAAGGTCGTGCGTCTCATGCCGGCGTCCGCACCGCCGCCGACGTACACGGCGGCGTGGCCGTTCACGGGACTCATCGACCGTTGGCAGGAGGTCGACTTCCGCGTGTCGCACGTGCTGGTCTGGACGGGTGGGATGGATACCGGCAGCGGCAGCCTGGACGATCCGGCGCGCGGCGGCTTCCACATGCGGGGCTTCCACGGCGTGACGCCGGAGACCGAACACAGCGCGCATTACTTCTGGACGGTGGCGACGAACCCGCACCCGGATCGCAAGGATGTCACGCAGCTCGTCGTGGACCAGACGGCGGCGACCTTCGAGGAAGACAAGGTCGTGATCGAGGCGCAGTGGCGGAACCAGCAGCGCTTTCCGGGGCGCGCGCAGATATATCTGTCGATCGATGCGGGCCCGGCGCGCGCACGCCGGATGATCTCGGCGCTGACCGCGGAGCCGACGCCGACCGTCGCGGTCTGATCGGCGCTCGCCGTTGCCCGCTCAGCGCTGCCGAGCGGCCTCTGCGGCGGCGGCCGTTGCGTCGAGCCTGGCCTTGCGCGGGTCCGCACCCCAGGCAGCCGTGCCATCGGCGGCGAAGTCCAATAGCCCATCGCGTGCAGCGCTGTAAGCCGGCCAGTCACCGCCCGGCCTGCCATCCCGCGCGAAGGCGAGCAGGGCCTCGAAGGCAGCGCGGCTGGCGTCCGCATCCTTCTCTGTCAGCGCCGGGCCGTACTTCGCGGCCACGGTGTTGAAGAAATACGGGATGTCGGTCGCATGGGGCGCGCCATCTTTCCAGGTCTGCGCCATGGAGTCGGCGACGTAGGAGAACCGGTAGAGGTACGCCTTGCGACCTTGCGAAGCAAAGAGCCTGGCGACGTGGCGCGCCGGTTCGATCATCGTGGCGTCCATCGCCGTTTCACGGGCCAGGTCCGCGACAGCGCCCTTGCCGTCGGCGTCGTAGGCGTCCTGTATCGGTGCCCGCAGCACGCCATAGGACGCGAAGAGCTCTTCTTTGGTCTTCGCCAAGCCGAAGCCGATGTCCGCGCTCGTTGCCCCCACCATGAGGTCGACGTGATTGAAACGGCCTTTCGCGTATAGCGCGTCCGGGTCCTCGTCCACGATCTGGCCGTCGACGAAGGGGCCGCCATAGGTCACTGGCGCACCGGGCTCGCCTCGCATTGTCGCCATGTTGAGGCCGGCGACCACGGCGGCTGCCGGTAGTACGCGCAGGGCATCGAGGGCCTGCGGATCGTCCGCGCTGATGCCGACGCTCGCGGCGAAGTTCACGCCGATCTGTTCGGCGGACGGCACGCCCGGCAGGTCTTGCTTCAGCAGGCGACGACCCATGAGGCTGCCGCGGCCGCCGCCGGACTGGATCACTGCGCGGGTGAAGAGCCCCTGGGCACCGGGGTGCGAGAGCAGCATGTGCACGGATCCGCCACCGGCGGACTCGCCGATCACGGTCACGTTCGACGGGTCGCCGCCGAAAGCGCGGATGTTCCGCTGCACCCAGCGCAACGCGGCGAGCTGGTCGAGATAGCCATAGTTGCCGAGCGCTTCGCCGGCAGGCTTCGCGGCGGTGAGTTGCGGATGCGCGAAGAATCCGAAACGGCCGAGCCGGTAATTGAAGCTCACGAACACCGCGCCTTCACGCGCGAAGGCCGAACCGTCATACACGGCTGGCGAAGAGCCGCCATTCACGAAGCCGCCGCCATGGATCCAGACAATGACGGGCCGCGCATGCGTGGCATGTACGGCGGGACGCCAGACGTTCAGCACGAGGCAGTCTTCGGCCGGCTCGGTGCCCAGCGGCGCCGCGTCGCTCGGGAAGGGCTGCTGCATGCAGTCGTGGCCATAAGCCGTGGCGGCATACGGATGTGGCCAGATCAGGGCGGGTTGGGGCGCACGCCAGCGCAGGGCGCCCACGGGTGCTTGCGCGTAGGGGATGCCCTTGAAGGATTCGATACCCCCGTCGACCGAGCCCGTTACCGAGCCGTTTTCGATGCGCACCGCCTGGTCGCCGACATCGGGCAGGCTGATGATGCCCTTCACGGCAGCGGCGGCTATGCCGGCAAGCAGCACGGCGCGGAAGACGCTCGAATCCATGGTCTGTTCCTTGGGATCAGTCGGCCCAGCGACGTGCTGGCAAGGTGATGTCGACGGAATCGTGCAGCTCGCCGGCCGAGCGGCCCAGCGCGATGCGGTAACGACCGGCGACTTGTTGCCAGCCACCGTCGCTCCAGTTTGCCATCAGGCGCGGATCCACGGTCAGTCGGATGCGACGGGATTCACCCGGCGCGAGGTCGAGCCGTTCATAGGCAATCAGACGCCGCGTCGCGCCTCGAGCCGGTGAATCTCCGGGCAGTGACTGAAGGTAAAGCTGAACCAGTTCTTCACCCGCCCGGTCGCCGGTATTGCGCACGGTGGCCTCCACGCGCAGTGGGGCTCCCGGCAGCACGGTGAGGCGCGACGTTTCGAAACTCGTGTAGGAAAGGCCGTGACCGAACCAGAACAAGGGTTGCTGTCCACGGCGCGCATGCCAGCGATAACCGATGTCGCTGCCTTCGATGTCGTAATCGATCTGGAAGCCTTGCCAGCTGGCGGGGTCGTCGCGGAAGTCCGGGTCCTGCGCTTCCGTTCCCGGCAGCGCGGGGCGCGGCAATTGCGAGACGCTGGACGGGAAGCTCAGCGGCAGGCGACCCGAGGGGTTCGCGTCACCGAACAGGATGGCCGTGATGGCCTCGGCGCCGCGTGCGCCGGGGTACCAGGCCTCAATCACGGCTGCCGTTTGCGTGAGCCAGGGCATCTGCACCGGGCCGCCCGTTTCCAGCACGACGATGGTGCGCGGGTTCGCAGCAGCGACCGCCGCGATCAGTGCGTCCTGCCCGTCGGGCAGCGACAGACCGGGCACGTCCAGGCCCTCCGTCGTCAGCTGCGTGGCGAAAACGATCGCGACATCCGCCTGTTTCGCGGCGAGCACGGCGTCTTCGACGTGTCGCCCGTCCCGGTACGCGAACTTCACCTTGGGCGCGCGCGCGGCCAGCGCCTTCAGCGGCACGGAGCGGTGGAAGTGTTCGCCGAAGAATTCGCCCATCG
>CANGMU010000022.1 GCA_947454665.1 Pseudomonadota bacterium
CAGGCTCCTACCGCCGTAGAGCACGCTGCCGTCCAGCCCTTCGAGGGCCAGTGAGTCCGGCATCGGACGAGGCGATTTATCAATCAGCACCACGCCCGTCGGCGTGATGCGGAAGCGTGCGAAATACAGGTTCTTCCGACCATCCGCGGAGACCGAGTCCCGATACAGCACAACGCCGCGATCGTCACCGACGGCCACACCGCCACTCGCCAGGTATTTGGCCGACGGCAAAGGGGAAACAGGAAGTCGCACTTCATCGCCCACGACGTTCCACTGCTTGCCCGGCGCGCGATACAGGCTGAAGCCCACATGGGACCGGGGCTCCTTGCGCACGAGCAAGGCGAAGTCGCTCTTGAGCGCCGCGCTGGCTCCGCAAACCATCTCCCAGACGCCATGGTAATTATAGCCATAGCCGCCGAGATTGACCGTGGCCGTGAGCTTGGCGCCGCGCTCGTACCAGAGATAGCCGTGTGTAACAGGATCAACCCACAACGCCGGCGTCGCGACGTTTTCCCCCAGCACGCAGACATTGCGCCCGGGATAGCTGCCCTCGCCGCCAGCGCGCCACAGTACATCGCCCTCGCCGTTGATCCGGACGAAATAGCCGCCACCCGAGTTGTGCGACGAATGCCCGAGGCCGAAGACGGCGGACCGACCGTCCAGATAAGAGCTGCCCTGTCCCGCAATGAGGCTGCCCGAATTCAAACTCGGCTTGGCATCCAGCTCAGGCCAGGTCTGCCTCGGTTTGACGAGCAGACCGCGTTGATCGAAGACCAGATGCCAGACTTCCGAGTGTTGCTTGCAGGTTCCCAACAAGCTGCAATGTTCGGCATAACCGACCGTGTACAGCGCAAGCACACGACCGTCAGCCAGTGGCACCAGGCCCACATGCCGCTGGCCTCGCACGGGCTCCAGACCGCGGATGGCGGTTGATGCAGTCACGACGAGGGTTGGCTCGACAGCCATGGCTTCCGTCGCTGCAGTCAGGAAGGCACTCAGGAAGACCAAACAAGGCTGCCACCACCGGGAAGCGAGAGACAACTTCATCGGAATCCATTCACGAGGCGTCAATTGGCGAAATCATGGACCGCTGCGCCGATGAACCGCCATCGGAAATATCCTTAACCTGGCGATCCTGTGGCACACACGGCCCTGCCAACCGGCAGTGCAAACAAGCGCAGCAGCCCCAGACCCCGACCATTGTCGAAAGCGGCTCCGACATACAGCGTCCCGTCGCAGGCGAGGCTAGCGGACAGACTGTTCTCGTTCATGCTGTTCGCATAAAAGCCGAGTGGGGCGTTCTGGCTCCAGCGGTCATCCTCATACGGCCGGACCAGATCCGTGAATTCGCCCTTTGCGAAATCCAGCGCCAAAATGCGCAGCGCCTGCCGGCGGTTCTTCGGCCGTCCGGCGGCGGCCTGCCCGCCTTCGTACAAGGCGAGGAAGTACTGCCCGCCACCGCCATACACGAGCGAACTGTCCAGGTGCTCGCTGTCGTTGGTCAGGGGCAGCGCACGCGGCGTGACATCCAGCGGCACCACACCAGCAGCCGTCAGCCTGAACCTCAAGTAGTGCAGCGCCCGGCGACCGTCCGTGCCGACACCCCTCGCCAGAACGATGCCCGTGTCGTCGCCGACGACCAGATTGCCGCAGCAGGGTTGGCCTGTGACCGACCACGGCACGCGCACTTCCGATCCCACCGCGCTCCAGCGCGGCCCCTCCGCCCGATACAACATGAAGCCGAAATGCGATGCAGTCACTTCGCGCACGACCAGGCTGAAGCGACCTCCCAGCGTAGCGCTCGTGCCGCAGGTGAAATCCTGGGTGCCTGGAAAGTTGTAGCCATAACCGCCCAGGTTCACGACATCCTTCAGGCGAGCCGCGTCCTCGAACCAGGCGTAGCCGGCGCTCGCCGGATCGGACCAGACGAGGAAGGAGACGAGGTCCCTGCCCAAGGCGCAGACGCGGGACCCGAAGCCCTCGACACCGCCGGTACGCGATAGCACCCGACCCTGCCCGTCGATGCGCAGGAAATTCCCGCCGCCCTGGTTGTGGGAACTGTGCGCCAGACCCACCACGACGAACTCCCCGTCGCGATAGCTCACCGCCTTGTCCGGCACCCGCGAATAATTGTTGAGGTTCGGGCGCACGTCGAGCTCTGGCCAGGTACGGAAAGGCCCGTGACGCAGCCCCTGTGTGTCCGCCACGAAATGCCAGGTTTGGGGATATTGCTTGCACGCGTCGAACAGCTTGCAGCCCACGGGATAGCCCTGCGCATACACGACGACCGTGCGGCTATCGCGCAGCGTGGCAAGACGAACCTGATGTTGGCCGTGTGCGGCGTCCAGTCCTTTCAGACCCGGCGCGGCACTCACGATAGGACGCAGTACGGGCAGCTCCGCTACGGCATCCTGGCTATTCGTGATCAGGTACAGCAGGCCAACAACCAGAGCGATGCACGAGGAGAGAAGCGACCTTCCCGCGCAGCGAGGAGAATCATTCATGAAAGAACGCACGCCTTGAGTCTGGATGGTCGGGCTGTTGCGTCACACCCTGAGGCGTGACGGTGTGCGTGGGCAGCGCTGCCCCGCCCTATTGTTTGGAACTGATCAGTTGCAGGTATTCCGCCTGCGGCGGACCCTCCATCAGCTCCCCGAGCTTGGCGAACATCGCCTTGGCCTTCTCGCCCTGGCCGTGCGCGGCAATGGCGGCCGCATCCTTGTACCGCTCGATGATCACGTAGACATCCGGATCGCCCGCCATGACCAGCAGGTCGTATTGCAGGTTGCCGGGTTCGCTCTTCGCCACTTCCTTCTGCATCTCGAGCCAGAAGGCTTTCATTTCCTGGCTCCTGCCCGGCTTGGCGCGGAACTTCACCACCATCGTGTTGGTGTTGGCGGGGCGCGCGGCGGGCCGGCCAGCCTGGGGTTCGGCAGCCATCGCCGGCAGCGTGAGGGCGATGAGTGCAGCAGTCACGATCAGTTTCATGGGGATCTCCGTTTATCGGCTGACATTGATGCTGGCCTGCATGATCGTCGGGCGAACCGGCGGCTCCGGATCTGCGGGGACGACCAGCTTGACCCACAGCGCGTCCTTGTCCCTGAAATAGGCGGTCTCGGTCGACGTGCGCAGGGCAGCCAGGCTGTCCAGCTTCATACCGGAAGCGGCGTTGGCGAAACCCGGCAGTTCAAACACCACCCAGGCGTCCTTGTTCATTTCACTCAAGGCGAGGGACATTTCACGCCTTTCGGTTTTCACCCGGATGTCGGTGCCGGAACGCACGGTGCTCTGGTTGCCCGTGATCTTGAAATCCTTGCCGTTGCGGGCCAGCACGACGGGCGGCTCGGGAGCTCTCGCAGGCGCCGCAGCCGCGGCAGCTGCAGCTGCGATCTGCTGCGCCGGCCCCGCGCCAGGGTTCACAGCACCGAGCGCCGGAGCCGCGGCAGGGCCGACACCGCGGAAATACAGGCGCCCGACATCACCCGTGCACACCGAGGCATTCCAGCTGCGCTGGATCTTGCAGCTGTCATCCGTGGCGGCACTGTCGAACTCGCCGTCGTGAAGCAGCACATAGGAGTTGTTGACGCCGGTTGTCGTACCGTCCAGATCGTGGATGGCCAACGTCCGGTAGGCCGACCCACCCCTGTTGTCGTTGTCGAAGCGGCTGTCGTATTTGGGGAAATGCACCGGCTTGGCGTTGATGTATTTCGCAGCCTTGATGGTGTTTTCCGTCGTGACTCCGGAGCTCGTGAACAGCAGCCAGGAAAGCGCGCCGGCTTCGCGCCTGGCGTTGTCCTGGTAATTCACGAAGGTCGAGTTCGCCACGTCGACACGGTAGTCGTAGTACTGGTAGCCGTGGATCGGGAAGTCCGGGATCCGCCGCTTGGGTAGGCTGCGGCCATAGGTCTTTTCCTCCGGCGTCACGGGATTGCCGCTGTTTTCGGTTTCGCCCACGAACAGCGAATCCACCACCTGCGAGGTGAACGCCTCGCGACCAAAGGCACCGGACGACATCGTGAAGCCGATGGCATTGTCCGCGGTCTTCAGGTTCCTGACGACGAACAACTCGCCGCGCCCCCAGAAACCGCCATTGCGGTTCTTGTACGTGACGAGATTCTCGAAGTGCGTCTCCAGGCTCTTGCTGTTCGGGTCAGCGGGATTTTCCTTGGGCAGGTACGAGTTGCCGGCCAAGCCGAACGTGTTGTCCGAATTGATGTTGCGGTCGAACATGAACCCATCGAAGTTCGAGTGGGCGGTGTTGTTCCGGAATTCCCGGATTCGGGTTCGCCGTGGCCAGGTGGCCTTGCTCTGGTCCGTGCCCTGGAACGCCCCGTTCGGATGCTCCGGCAAGGACATCCAGAATCCGTTCTCGTCGGAACCGGCCGCCACGTTGTCGATGAATGTGTTGTCCGGATTGGTGATCCAGTACGACGCCACCGTGTTGTCCGAGGGCAGCAGGGTGTCCTTGCCGGAGAAGCTGACCTGCCTGACGGCCAGCCGATTCTCGTACGTGTAGTCGTTCTCGCCGTTTGCGGCGAGATTCGTCGGCACGCAGGGCTTGGTGGGATGGCACTTGGTCTGGATAGCCAGGTTGTGCACGAACTGGTTGCCGGTCTCGACGCCGTCCTCGAGGAAGAAGCAATGACCCACGGTGTTGTAGGTCACGTTGTTCTCGACGCGCAGGTTGTGCGTGCCATGCACAGTGACGCAGCGGTTGTACGTGTCGTGGATGGCAGCGTTCTTGATGTACTGACCCTTCGCGTCACCGTCCAGGTGCCAGTGGATGGGATAGCGCGCGAGCGTCATGTGCTGGCCCATGCGGTTCAGTTCAACGCCCGAGACGAACATCTTGCTCGTGACCATGGCCATGATGTGGCCACCCTTGTAGGTCTGCTCCGCATCCGGCGAGGCCTGGATCTTGATATTGCGCGTCAGCAGGCCCACTTCGCCGCGTTCATCCACGTCGAACGTGATCTTGCCGAAGTGCATGTACTCCAGCTTCCTGTCGAGCGTGAGCGTGTTGCCGCTGACGGCGGCAATCCTGCGACGCTCAGCCTGGCGGGGGTCGTAATCCGTAGAGGCAAGGACGATCTCGTCACCGACACGCCAGCCGGCGGCGTCCTGCACTTGGATCGCGGTGGCACCGGCTTCGGCCGTGGCGGCGAGCTTGCTCCAGGTGTGGCTGCGGTCCCCATGCAGGTTCAGCGTGCCGCCGGCGATCATGATGCCACGGTCGCCCATGCCCATCATTTCCTCTTCCTTCACGGTGTCCGTGAGGGTGATGGTGGCCTTGCGGGTATGCGGTTTCGCTTCGGTGCCGATCGCCAGTTCACCATGGAGCATGATCCACTCGGTGGTCAGTTCCACATCGGCGTTGTCAGCGAAAGTGAGCGTGCCGTTGATCGTCAAACCGCCCAGCGCGGGTGGGCTGACATCCAGGATCACGCGCTTGCCCGTGGCGATCACCACTTTGTCTCCCGCCGCCGGCACCTTCCGGTTGGGCCAGGTCGCCGGACTCGACCATTTCGTGGCTTTGGCTTCCGCCGCCTGGACGACAGCGGACAGGCTGGCCAGCAGGACTGCCGGAACCAGCGCGAAAAGAAACATTGAGCGGTTCTTGCTGCTCATGACATCAACCCCCGTTGAAGCGCCAGGCTTAACCGCCGGCTCGAAACCCTGCATGGACTCTTAGTTCTGGTTCACCGGCGCCGCAGGTGCTGCGGGAGCCGGCGGCGGTCCCGGCGGCCTGCCCCGCCCACATCCCGGCGACGTGCAAACCGTCACCTCGTGGATGTAGCGATTCTTCCCGCCCTCTACCCGGAACGACTGGCTGGCCGGCGTGCCCGGGTCCTTGGGAATTCCCGCATCCAGCCACGGAAAGCTGTGGAAGATGTCGACGGCGCCGAGCGTCTCGTCGATGACGTAGCGCCGGTTAGTCACGTTGAGTTTCTGTGGAAACGCGCCCATGGTGCACTGCTGGCCTGCCGGGTCCTTGGCAGCCGTGCTGATGCGGCCCTCGAGCCGTGAACAAGGCGTGCCATGCGGCACCGGCAGCGCCGGCTCGCCCCAGTTGTTCAGGTAGGCATCGGCCGCCGCCTGGATCGCGGCGCGCGTGTCGCGCTTGTCCTTGGGGATCTCGTCCCACTTCTCGGCCTTCGTCACGGCAAGGTGCTCGGCAGCGCCGAACACCCAGTCACCGGCATCCGTCACCACGGATTCCATCTTCTGGACCTGCTTGCCGTTCCGCGTCGCCTCCATGCGCGTGTGGATCACGTAAGGGTGCGGGTCGGAGGCGGCCACGAGCTCGGTGAAGGTGGCGCATTGCGTGGTGTCGAGGAAGCTGCGAGTGAAGTCGATCTTCAGGGGGCCGGCCAGCACGCCCGCGCCGACGTCCAGGATCGTGTCGTTCTCGGCGTAGGTGGCGCCCTTGGCGAACCGAAGCTGCTTGGCGTCACCGGCTGCCTGCGCCTTGATATAGCTGTCGGCCAGTTGCTGAAGGTCCTTGCGACTGCAATCGGCGCTGGCGTTTGACGCGAACGCCATGCCCGCCAGGGCGATGGCGCAGACCGCTATGGTGGCCCGTGTTTTTTCTCTTCTCATTGACGGCTCCCCTTGGGCTTTTTTTCTATCGTATGCCGATCGCGGAGGCCTGCGCTATCCTGCAAAAAAATCGGGGGGTTTCCTGCCATGAGAAGACACATTCGGCCGCTCCTGGGTGCGTTCCTGTTTCCGGCCCTCGCCCTGGTCGCTGCGTCAGCCGGCGAAGCGGCAGAGGCCAAGCCGACACGGTGGTCCGACCCCGCGACCTGGCCCAACAGGAAACTGCCGGCCGCCGGCGACAAGGTCACCATCCCCGATGGCAAGTCCGTCCTGCTGGACGTCAGCCCACCTGCCCTGGGCGGCCTGACTATCAACGGCACGCTGCGTTTCTCGGATGCCACCGACGTGGAACTGACCACCGAGTGGATCATGCTGCACGGTGAACTCGAGATCGGTACCGAAGCCAGGCCCCACACGCGCAAGGCCACCATCACCCTCACCGACAACGTGAAGGAAGAAGAAATGATGGGCATGGGCGACCGGGGCATCATGCTGTCGGGCGGCACGCTCAACCTCCACGGCAACATCCAGAACACTTGGTCCAAGCTGGCCAGGACCGCTGAGGCCGGCAGCACCTCGATCACGGTCCTGAATGCGTCAAGCTGGCGCGCCGGTGACGAGATCGTCCTCGCCTCCACGGATTACGATCCGCGCCAGGCCGAGCGTCGCAGGATTGCCGGCATCAGCGGCAACACACTGACGCTCGACAAGCCGCTGGAGTACATGCACTTCGGCAAGATGACCTTCGACGTGGATGAACGCGGCGAAGTGGGCCTGCTGACGCGCAACATCAAGATCCAGGCCTCGTCTGATGCGGAGCAGACCTACAAGGGTGGCCACATCATGGCCATGGTCACGAGCAAGATGTATGTCTCGGGCGTCGAACTGAACCGCATGGGCCAGAACCTGACGCTCGCGCGCTATCCCATCCACTGGCATCTGGTCGGCGACGGCGGCAAGGGCCAGTACATCCGCAATGCCGCCATCCACGACACCTACAACCGCTGCGTGACGGTCCATGGCACGCACAACCTGCGCGTCGAGAACAACGTGACCTACAACACCGTGGGTCATTGCTTCTTCATGGAAGATGGCATCGAGCACGGCAACGCGTTCATCCACAACCTGGCCATCCAGACCAAGTGCCACACCTCCAAGCCCTGCGTGCCCACCAATCTGGCGGCGGCAGGAGAAACCCTGGAAACCCGTCAGGCCGGCGCGGAGAGCGGCCAGCAGTCCAAGGACGTGCTGCTGCCTTCGGACAACACCGTGGCGAGCTACTGGATCACCAACCCGGACAACACCTACCGCGACAACGTCGCGGCAGGCTCCGATGCGAACGGGTTCTGGATGTCCCTGCCGGAACACCCGAATGGTGCGTTCCAGGGCACGGACCCGAGCAAGGCCACCTGGCCGCGGCGCACGAAATTCAGCGAATTCAAGGGCAACGTGGCCCACTCGAACTACGACGGCTTCATGTTCGACCGCAACATCAACGCCAACAACACGTTTGGCGTGACGGGCAACTCACACACAGGCCTCGAGAACCCGGCCGACGCGAGCAGCAAGCCGGTGGTCTCGGTCTTCGAGGACCTCACCACCTACAAGAACCGCAATGGCGGAATCTGGGGCCGTGGCGAGGCGCACCTGTTCCGGAACGTGAAGTTCGCCGACAACGCCATCGGCTTCACGCACGCCTCGGGTGGCGTGCGCTTCGACTACAGCTCGCAGGTCAGGGACTCGCTGTTCGTCGGCCAGACCGAGAACCTCGGCAACCCACGCACTGACGCAGAAAAGGCCGCCGGACGCAGCCTGCCGAAGCCGATGCTGCCGGACTTCCCCATCCGCGGCTATGAGTACTACGACTACCGCCATGACCTGGTGAACACCACCTTCCGCAATTACCAGGACGACGCGACGCGCAAGACCGGCGCTATCTCGCACCTGCTGTACACCAGCTTCGGTTCCAGCTCGAACAATGCCATCGAGAAGCTGAAGTTCATCGATGCCAAGCCGGTGTACTACCCACTGATGGAGAAGAAGTGGGGTAACGACAACAATACCGGCAGCCTGGCCTACAAGAGCGCCGTATTCAGCGACAAGGACGGTTCGCTGGGCATGGGGCCCAAATCCTTCGTGGTCATCAACGACGGCGTCAATGACAGCATCGCCGTGGACAACCAGGCCTGCCAGATCCAGCCCACCTGGAATGCCGCGGTATGCAAGGGCGATGTCGGGCGAATGAGCTTCGTGGATGGACATGGCCTGGGCTTCAACCCGATCAGCCGCGGTGGAATCGATGCCACCCTGCCGCCAGTCATCCTCACTCGCAAGGACGACCACGGCCGGAAGATCACGATCGCCGTGGGCACCAACGTTCGCTCCGGTATCGAGTTCACCGCGACCACCGAACGCAAGACCATGGACCTCAACGTGATCGAGCTGGATGCCGGTTCGTGGGTGATCGTGGAGATACCGGGATTCAGCAAGGCCGCCTCGGGTGCCGAGCAGAGCAGCCTTGATGCGCTGCGCAAAGCCAGCACCACCTCGTACTACAAGGCAGCGGATGCACTGTGGGTGAAGATGGTGTCTGCCGGCGATGACAGCCGCGGCATGGGTGGCGGGGTGACGGTCCAGGTCAGCCGCTAAACGAAAAAGCCACCCCAAGGGTGGCTTTTTTGCAGGTACTGCCGGAGCAGGGGCTGTACCTCGATCAAGTTGGTAGCGGGGGTAGGATTTGAACCTACGACCTTCGGGTTATGAGCCCGACGAGCTGCCAGACTGCTCCACCCCGCAACCGAGGCCGCGAATACTACATCAGTTTCCGCGACTGTCCAGATCTTTATTGCCTGCCTGTTACAGCGGGATCACGCTGCGGCAAACATCCAGCAACGCATCCGGCATCAGGCCCAAGGCCAGCGCGGCAAACGCGTTCACGACGACCATCAGTCGGATCGGCGCGCGCGTGAGCTTGCCCGGCAGGTCGCCCGGCGCCTCGAAGTACATCATCCAGACCAGACGCAGGTAGTAGAACGCGCCGATCACGGACATCAGCACCGCGATGCCGGCCAGCCACAGGTGGCCGCCATGGATCAGCGATTCCAGGACACGCAGCTTGGCCCAGAAGCCGACGAAGGGCGGCACGCCGGCCGTCGAGAACATCAGTGCGGCCATGACCAGGGCCAGAAGTGGATCCCGCTTGGAGAGCCCCTTGTACTGCTCGATCTCGTCGGCTTCAAAGCCATCGCGGGCCGCCAGCAGGATCACGCCGAAGGAGCCGAGCGTGGTCAGTACATAGACCAGCGTGAAGTACAGCGCGGCCTGGTAGCCATCCGCCGTGCCGGACACGAAGCCCAGCAGGATGAAGCCGACGTTCGAGATGGCCGAATAAGCGAGCATGCGGCGCAGGTTCGTCTGCGCAATGGCGACGATGTTGCCCAGCACGATGGACACGACGGCCAGCACCGACAGCATCTGCGACCAGGCAGCCACCTGCCCCGCCATGCCCTCTGCCAGCAAGCGGAAAGCCAACGCGAAAGACGCGAGCTTCGGCGCCGTGGCAACGAGCATCGTCACCGGCGTCGGCGCGCCCTGATAGACATCCGGCACCCACATGTGGAAAGGCACCGCGCCGAACTTGAAGCCGATCGCCACCACGATGAATGTCAGGCCCAGCAGCAGGCCAAGGCTCGGTTCGCCGGACAAGGCCGATGACAGGATGTCCAGAGACAAAGAGCCAGTCATGCCATAGACCAGCGACATGCCATAGAGCAGCGTGCCCGAGGCTATCGCGCCCAGTACGAAGTACTTCATGGCCGCCTCGGCCGCGACGCCGTTGTCGCGGTCGAAGGCCACCAGCGCATACAGCGAAAGAGACAGCAGTTCCACGCCGATGTATACGGTGATCAGGTTGCCCGCCGAGGCCAGCACCAGGATGCCCAGCAGCGCCGTCAGCGACAGGACGTAGTACTCGCCCTTGTGGATGCGCCGACGGTTCAAATAGTCGCCCGAGTAATACAGGGCGACTGCCACGAACAGGAACGCGGCGAGCTTGAGCAGCGTCGCGAGGTTGTCCGCGATGTACATGCCGCTGAACAGCAGGTGGGCCACCTGAACATCCGCCGTGACAAGCGTCACCAGGGCGCCACCCAGCAGCAGGAACAGGGTAAAGCTTGCCGTGCGTCCCGGGGCTTTGAGGCCGAAGAACACGTCGAACAGGAGCAACGCGCAGACCGCTGCCGTGAGATAGATCTCAGGCATCGCGGGCAGGATCTGGGCCAGGCTGAAGGTCGTATCGGTCATATCGGGCCGTCCTGTCAGGGCATCGGCAGTTTGGTCGTCAGCATCTGCTCGACCAAGTGGTGGATCGAACCGCGCATCACGTCGAGCAGCGGCGCCGGCCAGAGGCCGAGCAGCAGGACACCAACGGCGAGCACGGCCAGCATGAAGAATTCACGGCCATTGATATCCGTGAGCTCCGCTACGTGGTGGTTGCCCACCGGCCCGAAGATGACGCGCTTGACCAGCCACAGGGTGTAGGCAGCGCCCAGGATCAGCGTCGTCGCGGCGACGAACGCGAACCAGAAGTTGGCCTTGAAGGCCGCGAGGATCACGAGGAACTCGCCGACGAAGCCGGACGTCGCCGGCAAGCCCGCGTTGGCCATCGAGAACAGGACCATGAAGGCCGCGAACTTCGGCATCGTGTTGATCACGCCGCCATAGGCGCTGATCTCACGGCTGTGCACACGGTCGTACATGACACCGACGCAGAGGAACATCGCACCGGAGATCAGGCCGTGCGAAATCATCTGCACCATGGCGCCGTCAAGGCCCATCGCCGCGCCCTGCGTGCTGCCGGTACCCGCGACGATGTCGTAAGCCAGGAAGGCACCCAGCGTCACGAAGCCCATGTGCGCGATCGATGAATAGGCGATCAGCTTCTTCATGTCCTGCTGCACGAGCGCCACGAAGCCGATGTAGGCGACTGCGACCAGCGACAGACCAATCAGCAGCCAGTCCAGTTCTCGGCTGGCATCCGGCGTGATCGGCAGGCTGAAGCGCAGCAGGCCGTAACCGCCCATCTTCAGCATGATCGCGGCCAGCACCACGGAGCCACCGGTGGGGGCCTCGACATGCGCATCCGGCAACCAGGTGTGCACCGGCCACATCGGCACTTTCACGGCGAAGGCAGCGAGGAAGGCCAGGAAGATCAGGATCTGCTCGTGCAGCGTCAGCGGCAGCGCGTGGAAGGACGCGATCGAGTAATCACCGGCCTTCAGGTACATGTAGATCAGAGCGATCAGCATGAACACCGAGCCAAGGAAGGTGTACAGGAAGAACTTGATCGTCGCGTAGACGCGGCGCGGGCCGCCCCAGATGCCGATGATCAGGAACATCGGGATCAGCATGGCTTCCCAGAAGAAATAGAACAGCATCGCGTCCATGGCGGAGAAGACACCGACCATGAGCCCTTCCATGACGAGGAAGGCCGCGAAGTACTGCGCCTGGCGCTCGGTGATGACTTCCCAGGCCGCGATCACCACGAAGATCGAAACGAAGGTCGTCAGCAGGATGAGCGGCAGCGCGATGCCATCGATACCGAGGTGGTAATCGGCATGAAAGGTCGGGATCCACTCGCGGTGCTCGATGAACTGGAACGCCGCCGTGCTGCCGTCAAAGCCGGCGTAGAGCGGCAGGCTCAGCGCGAAGGTGACCAGCGCAGTCAGCAGCGCGATCCAGCGCGCCGCCGGCGCGCTCTTGCTGCCCGCGAGGAGCGTGAGGACACCACCCGCGATGGGCAGCCAGATGAGGATGGAAAGAAGGTTCGACAGCATGATCGGATCCCTAGTGCGCTCTCAACAGGAACCAGCCGAGCAGAGCTGCCAGACCGATGACCATCCAGAAGGCGTAGGTGTACAGGAAGCCCGTCTGCACACGGCGTGCAACACCGGAGAACCAGCCCACCGTGGCCGCCGAGCCGTTGACCAGCGTGCCGTCGATGACGGCCTGGTCACCCGCACGCCAGAACAGCTGTCCGAGACCCCGCGCGCCCGCAGCGAGCACGTTCTCGTTGAACCAGTCGAAGTAATACTTGTTCTCGAGGATCTTGCGAACCGGCGCAAACACGGCTGCAAGGCGGTCCGCCAGCGCCGGCTGTTTGAGGTAGAGCAGCCACGCCGACGCCACGCCAGCGAGCGCGAGCCAGAACGGCAACGTGCCGAAGGCATGCAGCGCCATCTCCAGCGGATGGCCCGCGTGCTCGGCAATGTGGTGCATGGCGTGGTGGCGCGCCTCGTCGATGAAGATGGCGCCGTGGAAGTACTCGCCCGCCAGCATCGGCGCCACGGTCAGGTACCCAATGACGAGCGAAGGAATGGCCAGGGCAACCAGCGGCGCCCAGACCACGAACGGGCTCTCATGCGGGACGTGCACGCCATGGTGGCCATGGTGGCCATGGTGGCCATGGTCATCATGGCCCGCGGCCTTGCCATGGCCATGGTCGTCCGCGGCGTGCGCATCGTGCTCGCCCGGGAAGGGCTTGTTGCGGAAGCGCTCCTCGCCATGGAACACGAGGAAATACATGCGGAAGCTGTAGAAGGCCGTCACGAACACGCCGGCGAGCACCGCGAAGTGCGCATAGCCCGCACCCGGCAGCTCGCTGGCGCCCGCGGCCAGGATGATGCTGTCCTTCGAGAAGAAGCCCGAGAAGAACGGCGTGCCGATCAGGGCAAGCGAACCGATCAGGGAGGTGATCCAGGTGATCGGCATGTACTTGCGCAGGCCGCCCATGTTGCGGATGTCCTGGTCATGGTGCATGCCGATGATCACCGAGCCGGCGCCCAGGAACAGCAGCGCCTTGAAGAAGGCATGCGTCATCAGGTGGAACACGGCGGCGGAATACGCCGAAACACCGAGAGCGACTGTCATGTAGCCCAGCTGGGACAGCGTGGAATAGGCGACGACGCGCTTGATGTCGTTGGCGATGATGCCGAGGAAGCCCATGAACAGGGCTGTCGTTGCGCCGATGACCAGCACGAAGTTCAGCGCCGTCTCCGACGCCTCGAACAGTGGCGACATGCGCGCCACCATGAAGATACCGGCGGTGACCATCGTCGCGGCGTGGATCAGCGCCGAGATCGGGGTCGGGCCTTCCATCGAATCCGGAAGCCAGACATGCAGCGGCATCTGCGCCGACTTGCCCATCGCACCGATGAACAGGCAGATGCAGATCACGGTGATCGCCGACCACGCATGCCCCGGGAGGATCTCGAAGCTCAGTTGTGCGATCGACGGGACAGCCGCGAAAGCATCTTTGTAATCCAGCGAACCGGTGAAGTAGACGACGCCCGCGATGCCCAGCACGAAGCCGAAGTCGCCGACGCGGTTCACGAGGAAGGCCTTCATGTTGGCGAAAATCGCCGTAGGCCGCGTGTACCAGAAGCCGATGAGCAGGTAGGACACGACGCCGACCGCTTCCCAGCCGAAGAACAGCTGCATGAAGTTGTTCGACATCACGAGCATGAGCATCGCGAAGGTGAACAGCGATATGTAGCTGAAGAAGCGCTGGTAGCCCGGGTCTTCCTGCATGTAGCCGATCGTGTAAACGTGCACGCACAGCGACACGAAGGTCACGACGACCATCATCATCACGGTAAGCGTGTCCACCAGGAAGCCGACCTGCATGCGGATGCCGTCGGAAACCAGCCATGTGTAGACCGTCTCGTTGAAGACCGGCGCATGCTTGAACACGACGTCATTGAAGACGCCGAGGGACAGCACCAGCGCCGCGAGGACGCCCAGGATGGTGACGGCCGCCGCACCAGAGCGCCCGACGACCTTGCCGAACAGTCCGGCAATGATCGCCGCAGCGAGCGGCAGGAGGGGGATGGCGAGAAGCGTGGTCAGATTCATCATCAACCCTTGAGCGAGTTCAGGTCCTCGACCGCAATCGTGCGCCGCTCGCGGAACAGCACGACGAGGATCGCCAGGCCGATCGCCGATTCGGCGGCGGCCACGGTGAGGATGAAGAACACGAAGACCTGTCCCTCGAGGTTGCCGAGGAAGCGCGAGAAGGCCACGAAATTGAAGTTCGCGGACAGTAGCAGCAACTCGATGCACATGAGCAGCAGGATGACGTTCTTGCGGTTGATGAAGATGCCGGCCACGGAAAGCGCGAAGAGCAGTCCGGACAACACCATCATGTGCTGGAGGGTAATCACTTGCGGTCCTCCGCCTTCATCTTCAACACGCGGAGACGGTCCTCGGCACGCGTGGCGACCTGCGCGCCGATGTCCTGCACCTTCAGGCCCTTGCGCTTGCGCATCGTCAGCGTGATGGCTGCCACGATCGCCACCAGCAGGAGCACGGCCGCCAGCTCGAAGGGATAGACGTACTGCGTGTACATCACCTGGCCGATCGCCCCCGTGTTGCTGTAATCGGCCGGGAGCGGCTTGGCGGCCTGCGTCGCGTCGATACCAAGGCCCCGGGCGAACACCACGCCCATGATCTCGAACACGATCGCGCAGACCGTGAGCCAGCCGAGCCAGGCATGGCGCGTGAACCCCTTGCGGACTTCTTCGACGTTGATGTCGAGCATCATGACGACGAAGAGGAACAGGACCATCACGGCGCCGACGTAGACGAGCACGAGCACGATGGCGAGGAACTCTGCCTCGATCAGCAGCCAGAGGGCCGCGCTCGTGAAGAAGCTCACCACCAGGCACAGGGCCGAGTGGACCGGGTTGCGCAGCGTGATGACGCCAAGCGCCGAGGCGATCAGCACCGCCGAGAACGCGTAGAACAGGAACTGGACGAGCACTTGCTTCTCCCCTCGCCGGCCGCCTCAGCGGTACCGGGCGTCCGCGGCCTTGTCCGCATTGATCATGGCTTCGTAGCGTTCGCCCACGGCCAGGAGCTTGTCCTTGGTCATGATGTTCTCGCCGCGATGTTCCATGTGGTACTCGTGGATACGCGTCTCCACGATCGCGTCCACCGGACAGGCTTCCTCGCAGAAGCCGCAATAGATGCACTTGAACAGGTCAATGTCGTAACGCGAGGTGCGGCGCGTGCCGTCCTCCGCCGTATCGGAATCGATCGTGATGGCGAGCGCCGGGCAGACCGCCTCGCAGAGCTTGCAGGCGATGCAACGCTCTTCGCCGTTCGGATAGCGGCGCAGCGCGTGCAGGCCGCGGAAACGGACCGACTGCGGGGTCTTCTCTTCCGGGTAGTTGATCGTGACCTTGGGACGGAACAGCGTCCGCAGCGTCAGGGACATGCCCTTCAGCAGTTCCCACAGGGTAAAGGTCTTGATGATGCTGGCGCGGGACATGCTCAGGCGCTCCACGGTCCGATCTTGAAGTACACCATCAGGCCCTCGACGGCGATCCATACGATCGTCACCGGAATCAGGACCTTCCAGCCCAGACGCATGATCTGGTCATAGCGATAGCGCGGGAACGTCGCGCGCAACCACAGGAACACGCACAGGAAGAAGAATATCTTCGCGGCGAGCCAGTGCAGCCCATTGCCCAGCAACAGACCCAGCACAGGCACCTGGAACAGCGCGTTGTCCGGGGCAAGGAAGCCATCCAGCGGCGACAGCCAGCCACCCCAGAAGAACACAGCAGTCAGCGCCGCGACGAGGATCATGTTGGCGTATTCGGCCAGGAAGAACAGCGCGAACGCGATGCCCGAATATTCGACGTGGAAACCGGCCACGATTTCCGACTCGCCTTCGGCGACGTCGAAGGGTGCGCGGTTCGTCTCGGCGACGCCGGAAATGAAATAGACGACAAACAGCGGGAAGAGCCAGGTCCAGTTCCAGCCGAAAAGGCCCTGCTGCGCCTCGACGATCTTGCCGAGATTGAGGCTGCCAGCAGCCATCAGCACCCCGACCAGCGCGAAGCCCATCGCGATTTCATAGGCGACGATCTGCGCGGCGGAACGCATGGCACCCAGAAAGGCGTACTTCGAGTTCGAGGCCCAGCCCGCGATGATGACGCCATACACGCCGACCGACGTGAGCGACAGGACGTACAGCAGGCCCGCATCGACGTTGGCGATCGACAGGTTCGGCGCAAGCGGCACGACGGCCCAGGTCGCAAAGGCCGGGATCAGCGCGATCGCCGGGGCGATGCGGAACAGGACCTTGTTCGACTGCGCCGGGATGACCACTTCCTTGAGCAGCAGCTTTACCACGTCGGCGAAGGGCTGGCCGATGCCGGGCAACAGGCCGAAGATCGCGACGCGGTTGGGCCCCCTGCGGACCTGCATCCAGCCGATCAGCTTGCGTTCCCACAGCGTCAGCAGGGCGACGGAGACGAGCAGCACGATCGTCACGGCAAGGATGAACGCCAGCGAATGGACGAAATCCGGCAGCGCGTTCCAGAGGGTGGAGATCTGTTGCATCAGACAGCCCCCTGCGCGGCGCCGTATTCGGCCGCCTGACGGCCCCCATCACGCGTGTTCTGCAGCGACGTCGCACGACGGACCAGGCCGTCCACACGATAGATCGGCACCTCCACGACGCGCGCCGAAGCGTCCACCGTCGAAACGGCGGCAGCAGTCGGGGTGACCGGTTGAGCCGAATCGACCGACGAGCGCAGCTCACCGCGCACGTCTTCGGATGTCAGCTGCTCGAACCCGGCCAGACCGAGCAGGTTGCCCAGCACGCGCAGGACCTTCCAGGCCGGGCGGGATTCGCCGACCGGCTGCGCCGCACCGGGGAAACTCTGCCACTCGCCCTCGAGGTTCACGAAGGTGCCCGAGGTTTCGGCAAACGTGCCGACCGGCAGCAGCACCTGGGCCACAGCCATAAGCTCTTCGGTGGCGTAGGGCGTCAGCGCGACCACGAAGGATGCACCGCCGACCGAAGCCAGCGCGTTCGCTTGCAGCGTGTCTGCGCCCGGCTCGACGCCCAGCAGCACATAGCCCTGCAACGAATTCTTGAGCATCTGG
>CANGMU010000023.1 GCA_947454665.1 Pseudomonadota bacterium
CATCGGCGAGACCTATGACCTGATGAAGCGCGGTCTCGGTCTCGGCAATGACGAGATGGCGGCGATCTTCGGCGAATGGAATTCGGGTGAACTCGACAGCTACCTCATCGAAATCACGCGCGACATCCTCGCGTTCCGCGATGCGGACGGCCAGGCCGTGGTCGATGTGATCCTCGACAAGGCCGGCCAGAAGGGCACCGGCAAGTGGACCGCCAACGCCGCGCTCGAGCAAGGCACGCCGCTGACGCTCATCGCCGAGGCCGTGTTCGCGCGCTGCCTGTCAGCGGCGAAAGACGAGCGGAGCGCGGCGTCACGGGCCCTCGGCGGCGCAACGCAGCCCATCGCGGGCGATCGCGCGCGCTTCATCGACGACCTGCGCCAGACGCTCTACGCCGCGAAGATCGTCAGCTATGCACAGGGCTACCAGCTGCTGCGCGCCGCGGCAGGCTCGCACCGCTGGAACCTGAACTTCGGTGGCATCGCGCTCACCTGGCGCGGCGGCTGCATCATCCGCTCGGCCTTCCTCGGCGAGATCAAGAAGGCCTTCGACCGCGATCCGGCGCTGGGCAACCTGCTGCTGGATCCGTGGTTCCGCGATGCGATCACCTCGCGCCAGGCGGCATGGCGTCGCGTGGTCAGCGCGGCCGTGCAGGCCGGCATCCCGGTGCCCTGCCTGTCCGCGGCGCTCGCGTGGTTCGATGGCTACCGTTCGGCGGACCTGCCCGCCAACCTGCTGCAGGCCCAGCGCGATTACTTCGGCGCGCACCAGTACGAGCGCGTGGACCGGCCGCGCGGCGAGTTCTTCCACACCAACTGGACGGGCCGCGGCGGCGACACCACTTCGCAGGCCTACACGAAATAGGCCTGCCGCCTGGTAATGCACTTGCATTGTGCCGGCAATGCGTTTGCATTACCATCGCGACATCCTGCTTTCCCCGGATCGCGCGATGTCCATCAAGGTCGAAGCCGAGTCCACGCTGACGGACCGCTACCAGACCACGGTCCCGGAGCCTGTCCGACAGGCCCTCGGGCTCGGCAAACGGGACAAGATCCGCTACAGCATCCGACCCGACGGCGATGTGACGCTGCATCGCGTGGCTGACGCCCCGAACGACGACCCAGTTATCCGGCACTTCCTCGGGTTCCTGGCCCGTGATTTAGCGAACCATCCCGAACGACTGCAGGCGGTCGACGCGGGATTCGTCCAACGGCTCCAGTCCCTGACCACAGACGTCGATGTCGATCTCGATGCCGCCCTGTCGGCGGAAGATGAATGAACCCGGCGAAGCCGCTGCTCATCCACGGCTGGGCGGTCTTCGCCCACCCGTTGTTCGTCGCACAGCTTGAGGCATTGGCCCTGCAGGTCGAAGGGTTGAAACGGAAAGACCCGAAAGGCCATGTCAGGAAGAACGCCAGCAAGCGACTGGCCGCAATCACGAAACTCGCCTTCGACGTCATTCCGTCCGATCCGACCCGCCCGGAATACCGTCAGGGCGGGGCGCTAGGTGACGCACACAAACACTGGTTCAGGGCGAAGTTCTTCCAGCAGTACCGACTGTTCTTCAGGTACCACGCGGCAAGCAAAGTGATCGTCTATTCGTGGATCGAAGGCGAATCCGAAGCACTCGCGTCAGGTCTTCAACCTAAGCCTTGCGAATATGTCTTTCCTGACATAGGATCTCAGCCTTGAGCACCAGAGACAAGCCTCTGGTCTGGAGGGGTGGCGAGGTTAGAACACCACCCCTGTCCGCATCGGCGCGGCTTGAAATGGGGTACCTGCTAAGGCGACTACAGCGGGGCGAGCTGATAGGGCTTCCAGCGTCCAGGCCCATGCCAGCCATCGGGACGCGATGCCACGAACTGCGCGTCAACGACAACAAGGCCAACTGGCGACTGATGTATCGCCTCGATGCGGATGCCATCGTGATTCTGGAAGTCTTCGCCAAGAAGACCCAGGCGACGCCAAAGGCCGTCATCGAGCTGTGTCAGAAGCGTCTCAAGGAATACGACCGTGACTAGCAAGATGAAGGCAAGCAAGAAAAAGGCGCTGGAAAAACGAGGCTGGGTGATCGGGGACGCCAAGGGCTTCCTTGGCCTGAGCGCTGAAGAGGAAGCGTACATCGAACTTCGCTTGAAGCTGGCCGAGGGACTGAAAGCACGCCGCAAGCGATTTGGGCTGACTCAAACGGCGCTTGCCGAATCACTCAAGTCGAGCCAATCGCGGGTCGCGAAGATGGAATCCGGGGATCCGACGGTCACGCTGGATCTGCTGGTGAAATCGCTACTGGCGCTTGGAACCTCAAGCCGTGAACTGGCCTCGATCATCGCCGGTCGGTGAAGAGGCCACTGACCCCCGTTCATTCGTAGAGGAACACGACAGGGTCGTAACAGAGCGAGAAAGGGGGCGGACACTCACCGTCCGTGCCCCCCTGGCAAAACTATTCCACCGGAGTGAAATAGCTCAGGCCATGCCGACTACTTCGCCGGCGAGATGCGCAGGATCGCGCCCTTGGGTTCGTCCGTGAGGACATAGAGCAGGCCATCCGGCCCCTGCTTCACGTCGCGGATGCGCTGGTGCAGGTCCGCCAACAGCGTCTCGCGGCGCAACTCCTCGAACTTTTCGTTCAGCAGGACGCGGTCGAGCCGGCCCGTGCCCGGCACTTCGCCGGTGCGCACACCGGACACGAAGAGGTCACCCTTCCACTTCGACAACTTGTCACCGGTGTAGAAGCTCAGGCTGGTGACCGAAATGGCCGGGGTCCAGTAGATGATCGGCGGCTCATAGCCGGCATGCGTCGGCTCGTTGACCGTCGCCTGCCACGGGCCGGGATAGGTGCGACCCAGGCTCACCTTCGGCCAGCCGTAATTGCGGCCCGGCTTGAGCACGTTGATCTCATCGCCACCGTTCGGACCCATCTCGGTGACCCACATGTCCTTCGTGACCGGATGGCGCGCGAAGCCGAGCACGCTGCGATGGCCGATCGAATAGACCTCGGGGCGGGCACCGGCCTTGCCGACGAAGGGGTTGTCCTGCGGCACCGTGCCGTCGTCCTTCAGACGCAGCACCTTGCCGATCAGGTTGCCCGCGTCCTGCGCTTCGTTGCCCGTATAGCCCGGCGTCGCCAGCCACAGGTTCGCGTCCGCATCCACGTGCATCGCCAGCGCGCCATGCAGGTCTGCCGAGAAGAACACGTCCTTGGCGTCGAGCAGCCGGCCGTTTTCAAACCGGCCCCGCATGACGGCCACGCCGGTCTTGCCGTCGCCCAGCGGCTTGGTATAGCTGAGGTACAGCAGGTGGTTCTCGGCGAAGCCCGGATGCAGCGAGACGTTCATGTAGCCATGCGTCGCGCCAAGCGCACCGGACTGGCCGGAATACACGGAGGCCGGCGTGCCTTCGACGGGCTTCGGGTCGAGCTTGCCGTTGCGAACGATGCGCAGCAGGCCGCGACGCTGCGTGAAGAGCATCTCGCCCGTCGGCAGCCAGACCACCGCATAGGGATATTCGATATCACGCGCCAGCACGTCGACGCGGATGTCCTGCTGCTCGGCGGTCGGGTAGGTGAACGGCCCCTTGCCCAACGGGATGTTCTGCAGCCCCGTCGGCGCGACCGGAGCGCCGTTCGCAAACGGCACCTTCTGCTGCGCGCCGGCAACGCCGGCGACAAGTGAAGCAACGCAAGCCGCAAGCGTGATCGACAGCCGTTTCATGCAGACCTCAGAATTCGAATTTGATGTTCGGATCGTCCGGCACGGAAAAGTCGTAACCCTTGGTGAAGCCGATCCAGCGGGCGAGGAAGATCACCGTCACCCACAGCAGGATCGATAGCAGGCCCGCCAGCTTCGCGGTACGCGGCGCCTGCACGCCGACGTCCCAGCCCGCGACACCACGGCGCGTGAAGCCTTCGAAGACCAGCATGTTGAGGCCGGCCGCGGCGATGGCGATCAGCTTCAGGCCGAAGGCCGTGTTGATGACATAGGTGTGCGCATTCGCGGCGAACATCAGCGCACCCGTCACGACGGCAAGCCCGAAGGCCAGCCAGGTGATGCGGGTCATGTCTGCCGACACGCGCGTGAAGGCGCGGGTGACGCCCGGAACGCCGAGCAGGCGCAGGTCGACCACGAAGACCGTGCCGAAGACCGAGGCGGCGGCAAGAACGTGCGCCGCCTCGACGATGGGCATCGCCTTGAGCGACCCCCGCATCCATTCACCGATCGCGGAAGCCTCGAGCGGCTGGAAGAACGCAACAAGATCCATATCCACCGACTCCTGCGTTCAACCGTTCAGCGACAGCGATTGCCAGACTTCGACGTCGTAGGCGATCGCACGGCCGAGGAAGATGATCGCGCACCAGACGGCGATCAGCGCCACGGCGCGGCCCTTCGCCGACGGTGCTTGCGGCGCGCGGCCCAAGCGCGCGTTCAGCATGCCAGCCACACCGATCAGCACCATCTTCATCCAGAAGGACGTCGCGCCGAACTCGCGCACCGGCTCGCCGATGATGAGCACGATACCGGTCAGCAGGAGCACGACGAGCGCCGCGCGCATCCACGGCGTGTACCGCCGCCAGATGGCATCGAAGCCCTGGTCCATGCCGCTCCTGCCCAGCACGCGCAGGCAGATCGCCAGGCTGGACACGAAGAGGATGCCGACCATCACGATATGCACCGACTGCACGGCCGGGACGATCCATTCAACCTTCTGGATCGTCTGGCTCAGGGCTGTGTCATGTAGCCATTCGGGAAAACCCGCCACGCGAACGCCTTACTTCTTCGGCGACGGCGGCTGGGCGCCCGGCGCCGTGCCGATCGGCAGCTGGCCGCCACCGATCATCTGGTTGCCGTCCACCGATTCGCAGCCCTTGCCGGGGGCCGGCGGCTTCTTTTCCGGGCACTTGTAGAGGGCACCCGGGTTCACGCGCGCGCCGGCGCGCTCGCCGTTACGCAGCGGGTGCAGGCCCACGGTGAAGATCGTGCCCGGCGGGAAGGTGCTCACCGAGATACCGTCGGCCGCGGCCTGCGCCGAACCGGTCATCTCCACGGCCCAGACCATCGGCTTGCCGTCCTCGCCACGCTCGACGTTCTTGCGCTCGGCATTCATCGGCGCGAAGAAGATCTGCAGGTGATTCGCGTCCGGGTTCACGCGCGTCACGACGCCCGTGAAGGTCAGCGCCTTTTCCATGTCGTAAAGCGCGAAGGAGTGGTGCGCGACCGCGCCTGCGGCCCCGAGCGCCAGCAGGGCCGAGACGGCACCCTTGATGATCCTGCGCTGCGTCTTGCTGTTCATGATCTCGTCACTCCGTCGGTCGAATTGGCATTAATCAAACTTGAAGATGTCGGTATCGGCGGGCTTTTCCATGCCCTTCTCGAAATTCTGCTCCCAGTTCTGTGCCCAGGGACGTCCGTACATGTCCGGGATCTTGAACGGGATGGTCTGCCCGGGCGACACGGCCGTCGCCTTGCCGTCCACGGGATAGATCGTCGGCAGGCACTCGATGAAGACGAAAGGCGTGGCCTTCTGGAAATCCGAGGTCTTCACATAATTGCGGATGATGCGGACCGGCTCCACCAGGGCTTCCGGATCATAGAAGATCGACTCGTGGTTCAGGCCGAGGAACTTGCCATTCTTGTCGCGGTTCGGCGAGTAAATCTCGATCGTCTGCAGCTTGCTCGAGAACTCGTAGGAGCCGTGGTTCATCCAGCCCTGGATGTTCGACGTCCAGGTGATGAGCACGTCCTTGTCCCAGAAGCCGACCGTCTCGCCATACCAGCGCGGCACTTCCGGCCCCAGATGCGGCACGTTGCCCTGCAGGTTGAAGTCGCGGCCCACATAGATGTTGGTGACGAAGTTGTCCGCCACGCCCGCCATGATCGTGATCAGCTGCGGCGTGACGACGATGTCCCAGTCCCAGGTGGCGTATTCGTGCCAGCGGCGCATGAAGCCTTCCGGCCAGCAATACTGCGAGGGCCACTGGCCGTGGTTGCCCACGCCCTCGTGGTAGGCCTGCTGCACCATGCGCTGCTGGTACTCCGGCGTCAGCAGCGACAGGATCGTCGGCATCTGGCTGTGGCGCCCGCGGTACCACCAGTAGCTCTCCTGCGGGTTGCGGATCGCCTGCAGGTAGCGGCCGCTCCATTCGCCGGGCACCGTCGCATACGTGTGCTGCGTCGGGCCGCCGCGCTTCTTCGTCTCGGCCATCAGCGCTTCGTAGTGCGCCTGGGCCGTCTTGAACTTGTAAGGACTGACGATCGATTCACGCGGATAGTCGCGGTCGCAGCGACCCCAGGGCGCATCGGTCGGCCCCTTGTCGCTGATCATGCGAGGGCCGGTGGCACCCCACATTTCCTCGATCGCCACCGGGCTGTTGCAGCGGAAATAGCGCGGATCGGTCCACAAGGCCTTGTCCTTGTAGAAATCCTTCGTCGTGAAGAGGTCGACCGGCAGCGGCGTCACGCCCGGCGGCGGCGTGCCGTTCTCGGAGGATCCGAAGAAGGTGCCCTGCTTCGGGTCGTTGGGCCGCGTCGGGGCCGGGCCGCGCGCACGCGTCGCGCCCACGAGTTCGTACTTGGCGAAGTCCGCGACCACCGGCGCGCCACGGCCGACGCTTTTGAAGCCCGGGTTTGCCACCTGCTGCGCCGCTGCCGACGTCGCGATGACGCCGAGGACCGCGGCCACCAAGGCCCCGCTGATTCGCTTCTGCATACCCCCGCCTTCCATTTCTAGTTATCCAGCCGTATTCACCGGATACTAATTGGAAAACGGCCCGGCCGTAAAAGGAGAACTGGATGACCCGTCAACGTTTATTGCCCGCCCTCCTGCTGACCCTCGGCGCCGCGCTGGCGCTGCCGGCCGTGGCGCAGGTCGCGCCGCAGGCGGCCAGCCAGGCTGAACAGCTGTCGATGATCAAGAGCAGCGATCCGAAACTGGCGCGCATGAAGCAGCACGTCTGGGATTTCTGGCGAATCGTGTACGAAGGTGGTCATGTCGACGAAGCCCCGAAATACATGGCGCCCGAGTACATCCAGCACAACCCGAACCTGCCCTCGGGCCGCGATACCTTCATGAACTTCTTCCGCACCGCACGACCCGCCAAGCCGGTGCTGGACCACATGAAGATGCCGGTGGTGTCGATCACCGCCGAGGGCAACCGCGTCGTGATCCTGTCAGCCCGCAAGGTGCGCGACCGGGCGAAGCCCGACCACATTTACTCCATCACCTGGTTCGATGCCTTCCGCATCGACGACAAGGGCCTGATCGCCGAGCACTGGGATCCGTCGGAGATGTGGGTCGACGGCAAGCCGCCGGGGGCCGAGTTCTTCACCGAGTGGGACAAGTAAGCCACTCGAGCGTTTCCGCGCAGCCCGCGTCGATCTTGAGCGTCAGCAGCTCGTCGGCGCGGGTGCGGCCCCGGTTCACCGCCGCGATCGGCTTGCCCGCTTCGGCCGCGGTCTTCACGAACCGGTAGCCGGAATACACCATCAGCGAAGAGCCCACGACGAGCACCGCGTCGGCCCTGTCCACGGCGGCATAGGCCGCCTCGACCCGCTCCCGCGGCACGGCTTCGCCGAAGAACACGACGTCGGGTTTCAGCACGCCGCCGCACAGCAGGCAGTCCGGCACCACGAAACGGTGGAAATCCTCGGCTTCGAGATCGACATCTCCGTCAGGCCCGACGCGCGCCTGGCGATCACCCCAGCCCGGGTTCGCCGCTTCGAGCCGCTGCTGCAAGACAGCGCGCGGCGAACGATCGCCGCATCCCTGGCAGGCCACCGTATCCAGTCGCCCATGCAGGTCGATCACCTGCTGGCTGCCCGCCTGCTGGTGCAGGCCATCCACGTTCTGCGTGACCAGCACGTCCACGCGCCCTTGCGCTTCCAGGCGCGCCAGCGCGGCATGGGTCGCATTCGGACGCGCATGGCCGAAGTACTGCCAGCCGACGAGGCTGCGGGCCCAATAGCGCTGGCGGGTGGCCGCTTCGGCCATGAACGCGGGGTACTGGACCGGCGGCTGGCGTTTCCAGGCCCCCTCCGCATCGCGGTAATCGGGAATGCCGGAATCGGTGCTGCACCCCGCCCCTGTCAGGACGAACAGGCGGGGATGGCGATCGATGAATTCACGGAGGGGCTGCAGATCCACGCGGGCACTGTAACGCAGGGCACGGGCTTGCCGGCCTATCGGCTGCATCGCAGTATCGAACGCATGAGACTGCATCACGCCATCCTGGCCACGGCGCTGCTCGCGGCCTCCGCCACGCAAGCAACGCAAGCGCCACCTGCACCGCAGATTCCCCCTCCACCACCCGGCATGTTCGCGCCACCGGGCCGTGCCATCACACATGTGACCGGGGATCTCTATCGCGCCAACAACGGCGGCTGGTACGTGGCCTTCCTCGTGACGCCCGACGGCATCGTGCTCGTCGACACGCTGAACACCGCCTTCGCGACCTGGCTGAAAGGGGAATTAGCCACGCGGTTTCCGGGCAAGCCCGTGAAGGTCGTGATCGAAAGCCACAGCCACTGGGACCATGCCGAAGGCGGCGCGGTGTTCCGCGATACGGCGACCTTCATCGGCCAGCAGGGCGTGCTGCGCAACATGGACGGTCGCTTCCCCGCGTTGCCGGGCGACATCATCGACCGCAACGAGGACGGCTACATCGACATCGCCGAAGTCGAGCAGCCCTTCCTCGACCGGCTCTGGTATTGCGGCGCCACGCGTGGCGCGGTGACCGCGAAGGACCGGGACGGCGATGGCCGGGCATCGCCGGCCGAATTCTTCGCCGAGGTCGTGAAGCCGGACATCACCTATACGGACCGCATGACGCTGCGCTTCGGCGGCAAGACCATCGAGCTGGTGTTCCCCGGCCGCAACCATGCCGACGACAGCACGGCGGTGCTCTTCACGGATGAACGCGTGCTGTTCGGGGCGGACTTCCCGGCCGACGCCCTCGTGCAGGGTTCGTTGCGCTCGCTGCCCAGCGCCTGCGGCCCCTTCGACGGACACCCGCTGTCGGAGTGGATCGGCTCCTACCGCAAGCTCGAGTCGCTGGACTTCGACCTGCTGGTCGGCGGTCATGGCAACCGGCCGTTCACCAAGGCCGAAATGGCCGAAGGTCGGGAGTTCCTGGAGACACTGGTGCGTGAGGTCGAGGCGGCGATGCGACGAGGCGAAAGCCTGGCCCGGATGAAGCAGACCATCCGCCTCGAGCGTTACCGGGACTGGGCGCATTACGAGGCCTTGCGCGAGCCAAACATCGAGGCGGCATACAGGAACCTGCGCATCTACAAGTGACACAGGCCGGGCGTATAGTTCTCGCATGCTGCCAGCCTTACTCGTCTTGTTGGTCGTGACGGCCGTGGCCTTTGCGCTCACGCAGATCGGCGGCCTCATCACCCTGCTCTTCATCGGCGCGCTGCTGCTGATGGCCTACCTGCGGCTGCCGCTGCGGGTCTTCACCGCCACCTTCACCCTGCTGCTCGCCGGTTACACCTGGTTCGGCGCCGCGGCTGGCGTGTGGAAGGGAATGCTCTGGCTGCTGCTGCTGGCCTTGTGGCTGCTGAACCTGCGTCCGCTGCGCAAGAGCCTTATCTCGCGCCCTTTCCTGAAGGCCTACCTGAAGCTGCTGCCCGCGATGTCGGACACCGAACGCGAGGCGCTCGCGGCCGGCAATGTCTGGTGGGACGGCGAGCTGTTCACCGGCAAGCCAGACTGGAAGAAGCTGCTGGACACCGCACCCGCGCGGCTCACGCCGGAAGAGCAGGCTTTTCTCGACGGCCCCTGCGAAACGCTCTGCGCGATGGTCGACGACTTCGACGTCACGCACCGCCGCGCGGACCTGCCGCCCGAAGCCTGGGGCTATCTCAAGTCGCAGGGCTTCTTCGCGCTGATCATCCCGAAGCAGTATGGCGGCCTGGAGTTCGGCCGCTACGCGCAGTCTTCGGTGCTCACGAAGCTCGCCAGCCGCAGCATCACGCTGGCATCGACCGTGGCGGTGCCGAATTCGCTCGGCCCGGGTGAGCTGCTCGTGCATTACGGCACCGACGCGCAGCGCCAGCATTACCTGCCACGCCTTGCGCGCGGGGAGGACGTTCCCTGCTTCGCGCTGACCAGTCCGACGGTGGGCTCGGATGCGGCATCGATCAGCGACACGGGCATCGTGTGCCGCGGACTGTATGAAGGCCAGGAAGTCGTCGGCATCCGCCTGAACTTCTCCAAGCGCTATATCACCCTGGCCCCCATCGCGACGGTCGTCGGCCTTGCCTTCCGGCTGTTCGACCCGGACAAGCTCTTGGGCGACACGGTGGACATCGGCATCACCTGCGCGCTGCTGCCGCGGAACACGCCGGGCATCACCATCGGCCGCCGCCACTTCCCGCTGAACATCCCGTTCCAGAACGGGCCGATCCAGGGCAAGGACGTGTTCGTGCCGCTCGGTGCGATCATCGGCGGTCTTCCGATGGCGGGGCATGGCTGGAAGATGCTGATCGAACAGCTTTCCGTCGGCCGCTGCATCTCGCTGCCGGCCAGTGCCACGGGCGGTGCGGTCGTCGCAGCCTGGACTTCAGGCGCCTATGCGCGCATCCGTCGGCAGTTCGGCGTGCCGGTCGGCCGCTTCGAAGGCGTGGAACAGATGCTGGCGCGCATCCTCGGCACGACCTACATCATGGACGCCGCGCGCACCGTGACCACGGGTGCGATCGACGGCGGCGAACAACCGGCCGTGCCGGCGGCGATCCTGAAGTACCACGTGACGGAGATGGGCCGGCAGGTCGGCAACGACGCGATGGACGTGCATGGCGGCAAGGGCATCATGCTCGGGCCAAAGAATTACCTCGCGCGCGCTTACCAATCCGCGCCAATCGGCATCACCGTCGAAGGCGCGAACATCCTCACGCGCAATCTCATCATCTTCGGGCAGGGCGCGATCCGCTGCCATCCCTTCGTATTGAAGGAGATGGAAGCCGCGCGCAACCCGGACCGCCGCGCCGGTGTCGATGCCTTCGACCGTGCGCTCTTCGGCCATGTCGGCTTTGCGGTCTCGAACGCGGTGCGCTCGGCCGTGATGGCGCTAACGCTGGCGCGCTTCGAGCCTGCGCCGGGCTCGCGCCATGAAAAGCGCTATTACCAGCACATCGAGCGCTTCTCCGCATCCTTCGCCTTCGCGTCGGACATCGCGATGCTCGCGCTCGGCGGCTACCTCAAGAAGAAGGAAAGCCTGTCGGCGCGCCTGGGCGACGTGCTGTCCTATCTCTACCTCGCGTCAATGGTGCTGAAGCAGCATCACGACAACGGCAATCCGGCGGAAGACCTGCCGGTCGTGGAATGGTCCTGCCGCACGCTGCTTTATCGTGCACAGGAACAGCTGCACGATTTCCTGCGCAATTTCCCGAACCGTCCACTGGCCGCGTTCATGCGTCTGGTCGTGTTCCCTCGCGGCCGCACCTATTCGGCGCCCAGCGACAGGCTCGGCGCGCAGCTCGCAGAACTGTCGATGACACCGGGCCCGACGCGCGACCGTCTGTGCCGACATGCCTACCGCACGTCGACCGGCGACAACGCATTGGGGCTGCTGCAGGAGGCGCTGCAATCAGCCCTCGCGGTCGAGCCGCTGGAACGCAGGCTGCGCGTCGACGGCATCCGCAGTGGCCGCATCACGGCGCTGGATTTCCCGGGACAGGTCCGCCAGGCCCGCGAAATCGGGCTGCTGGGCGACGACGAAGCGATGCAGTTGCTCGAGCATGATCGCCGGATCATGGCGATCATCCATGTCGATGATTTCGACCCGCGTGAACTCGGCGCTGCCCATGTCCAATCCTGATCCGGCGGCCCATGGCCTTTACCTGTCTTTCTATGGCCTCGCGGAACGCCCCTTCGCCATCACGCCGGATCCGCGTTATCTGTTCCTGAGCGGCCGGCATGCCGAGGCGCTTGCGCACCTGGTGTATGGCATCGACGAGGCGGGCGGCTTCATCCAGCTGACCGGCGAAGTCGGCACGGGCAAGACGACCGTGATCCGCGCCTTGCTGGCCCGCGCGCCGAAGGGTGCGGAGATCGCGCTGATCTTCAATCCGCGCATGGACGCACCAGAGTTCATGCTCACGATCTGCGAAGAGCTGGGCATCATGGTGCCCAACGACGCGGTCGGCAGCGTGAAGGACCTCATCGACATCCTGAATGCCTACCTGCTCAAGGCCCATGCGGAAGGACGCCGCGTGGTGCTGGTGGTGGACGAGGCGCAGAACCTGTCGCCCGACCTGCTCGAGCAGGTGCGCCTGCTGACGAATCTGGAAACTGATACGCAGAAGCTGCTGCAGATCATCCTCATCGGCCAGCCCGAGCTGCGTGATGTCCTGTCGCGCAACGACCTCCGGCAGCTGGCCCAGCGCATCACGGGCCGCTACCACCTCGAACCACTGGCTCGACGTGACGCCGAAACCTATGTGAAGCATCGGCTGCGCATCGCGGGCGCCACGCACGACCTGTTCACCGATGGCGCGCTGCGTGAGCTGTATCGCGTAAGCGGCGGCGTCCCGCGCCTGATCAACATCATCGCGGACCGCTCCCTGCTGGGTGGCTATGCCCAGGACCGCCACCAGATCACAGCAGGCATGGTGCGACGCGCGGCTGGCGAAGTGCTCGGTCGGCGGTTGCTGCCGCAATGGTTGCCGCCACTGCTCGTCGTGACCGTGATCCTCCTGGTCGGCGCCGTCGGCTTCCTGCTGTGGCAGACGGCGCGACACGAGGCCACGAAGCCCGCGCTCGTGGTGGAGCCGCCTGTTCAGCCGGTCATCACGACACCACCGCCACCTGCTGAACCGCGAACGCTGGAAGGCCTGCTGAAGGCCGCACCGGACGAGGGCGGCCGCACGGCGGTCTGGCAGCAGTTGTTCTCCTACTGGAAAGCGGGTTTCGCCGCGGACAGCCACGACGACGCCTGTGAACAGGCCTTGCGTCAGGGGCTCGAATGCCTCGGCCAGCACGGGACCGTCGCGCTCCTGAGGGCGCTCAATCGCCCGGTGATGCTGGATCTGGTTGTCGGCGACACCCGGCACCCTGCAGCCCTCACGACGCTGGACGAGGAGACTGCCACGCTGTGGTTCGATGGCGGTTCGCATGCGGTGCCGGTCGATCAATTCCTCGCTGTCTGGCAGGGCGATTTCGTGCTGCTCTGGAAACCACCAGTGCTCGACACCCGCGCGCTCAACGTCGGCATGCACGGGCAGGCCGTCCAGGACCTGCGCGCACGGCTTGCACGTTGGCGGGGTTCGAAGGGCCCGGTGAAGGGCGACGCCAGCTACGACGATGCACTGCAGAAACAGGTGCGCGACCTGCAGCGCCAGTTCGGCCTCAAGGACGACGGCATCGCGGGCGCGACGACCCAGGCCGTGCTCGACGCAGCGGTGCCCGGCGAAGGCACCCCGCTGCTCTCGGCACCCCGGAAAATCGAGGCCCACTGACGATGTCCTTCATCCTCGACGCACTGAAGAAATCAGAAGCCGAACGTCAACGCCAGACGGGCCCCACGCTGTACGAAATGCGCGCCGCGCCGCGCCGCACCAGCTTGCCGACGTGGGTGTTCGTGGTCTTTGCGGCGCTCGCGGTCAATCTGCTCGTGCTGGGATACCTGCTGCTGCGCAAGCCGCAAGCCCCCACCGCAACCACCGCGACCACGCCAGCTGCGGCTGCCGTTACGCCACCGGCTGCACCGACGTCGCAAGCCCGGGCGGCCACTGCCGATACTCCGCCGCCGGTCGTACAAGGGCCATTCCGGGCGCCTGCCCAAGCGCCCTTGCCCGAGACAGCCGCCGCCACACCAGAATCGACACCGGCGACGGCAACCCCTGCGGCTCGGACTGCGCCAGCAACGACGGCTTCACGGCCCGCCGACAGCGGGGCGGTATCGAGCCTCGCCGACATGCGTACCAGCGGCGGCAGCCTGCCGGATCTCCGGCTCAGCCTGCATGTCTACGACGCGGATCCCGCGCGTCGCTACCTGTTGCTGAACGGACTGCGACTGCGCGAAGGCGATGTCATGCCGGATGGGCTGCGCGTCGAACGCATCACGGAAGACGGCGCCATCATGGGTTGGCGGGGCCACCGTTTCCTGCTGCCGCGAGGCGAGTGATCGCCTCCCCCGTCAGACGGAAGGTGGTCCATTCATCCATGGCTTCAGCGCCGAGTGAACGGTAGAAGGCGATCGACGGCGCGTTCCAGTCGAGCACGGACCATTCCATGCGTCCGCAACCACGGGCTGCTGCACGCCGCGCCAGTTCCCTCAGCAATCCCTTGCCGACGCCCTGGCCGCGGAATGCCGGCTGCACGTAGAGATCCTCGAGATAGAGACCCGGCTTGCAGAGGAAGGTCGAGTAATTGAAGAAATACAGCGCGAAGCCGATAACCATATTGTGACGCCACGCCACCAGCGCGTGGGCGCAGCGAGGTTCATCGAAGAGGTGCGAAGCCAGATCCGCGGCCTCGCCCGTAAACACAGCGCGCAAGCGTTCATAATCGGCCAGTTCGCCGATCAGGCCATGGATCGCCGGCACGTCTTGGCGTGTGGCTTCACGTATCGACACGGCAGTAGCATTGGACATCGGATGGATCTCAGGCTGACGTTTACATGGATCACGAAGGCAAAGGCCCCGCTACCGCAAGGGTGGCGGGCAGCGGTGCTGCCGTAAAGGCGTCCATGGCAGGCCCGCGCATCCTGGTCGTGTCGGATATCGAGGAACGCGGCCACTGGCTGCGTCATCGCCTCGAGGCTGCGCACGCCGCTGCCCGGATCACCATGCTCGACACGATCGAGCTGCAACGCCAGATCCCGCATCCCCGCCACGAGGACTGGGACCTGCTGTTTGCCGTGCTCGATTGCGGTGGGGCGGAAGACCCGACCAGCAGCGAGGGGCTGCAATGGCTCGCGCGCCTTGCCGTCCGGACCGACACCACGCCGATCATCGTCGTCGCGGAATCCGGCAACGAACTGGCTGCGGTAATGGCTCTGCGCCTGGGGGCGACGGACTATCTGCCGAGCGAGTTCGTCACGATGCACCGGCTCGCCGCCCTGATCGAGTCGGCACAGCTCGGTGGGACCGGCAGACCGGTCACCGCCCAGCATCCTGCCGCGGCCCATGAGCACGCCGCACCTTTGCGCGACCCACTACCGGCCGCGCCACGCAGGCTGCTGGACGGTCGGCGCGACCTCGTGCCCGGATACCGCCTGCTACAGAAGCTCGGTGAATCCCAGCGTGCAACCGTATACCTCGCAGCCAGCGAAACGCTCGGCCGCAACATCGCCCTGAAGGTCTCGCGCGGCGACGCCGAGGCGTCCGGTTTCGCGCACGAATACACGACGCTGCGTGCGCTGCGCAGCCCGGCCGTCATCGACATCCACGAATACGGCATGCACGAGGGGCGCGAGTACCTCGCGATGGAATACTTCCCCTGCGGAGACCTGCGTGCGCGACTGCTGAACCCGATCAGCGAGAACGAAGCGGTGGAATACGTGCGACGCATCGCCAGCGCGCTGGCCACCGTGCACCGCTGCGGCATGCTCCATGGCGACCTCAAGCCCGGCAACCTCATGCTGCGCGTGACTGGGCAGGTGGTGCTCATCGACTTCGGCCTGACGGCGCCCTTTTCGGATCCGGCCCAGTCGGTCGTCACGTCCATGCTGCGCGGTTCGCCGTATTACATGAGCCCCGAACATGCGCAGGGCGCACCGCTCGACGAGCGCAGCGACCTCTACAGCCTGGGCGTGATCTATCACGAGCTGCTCACGGGCCTGAAACCCTACAGCGGTTCGCATGCCATGGATGTCCTGCGCTGCCATGTCGAGGATCCACCGCCCGTGCTGCCGCTGCCGCTGGCCGCACACCAGCCGGTGCTGGATCGATTGATGGCCAAGTCAATCGATGGGCGTTTCCGAACGGCCGACGAGGTGCTCCGCGCCCTGTCGCTGCCAGAGGCTGCATGATGGCAGCGGGACCGATACCGCCTTCACGGCTGCTGCAGAACATCGAGGACGCGCTGCTGGTCGTCGGTGCAGACCTCGTCATCCGCGACGTCGCCAATTTCTCCGCGCATGCACTGGCCGCTGTGTCGGCACGGGGCCGCAACCTGCTCGGGGAATCAATCGAAGCGACCATCTCGCCGCTGTTCGCACCGCATGAGCGCGCCGGGTTCCTGGCACGCCTGCGAGCCATGCTTGATCCGCTGCACGAAGGCGTCGCGCAGCACACGATCGAAGGCGCGGCACCGATCGCCGTGCGGGCGGCAGGCCTCACGCCCTACTACGAAGTCACCATCCGACGGTATCTGGATGACAGCGGGTCCCTGCTCTCCCTATATATCCGGGATGTCAGCGACCGCCTGCAGCTGCGACGTGCGCTGTCACTGGTGCGCGAGGAGCGGGATCTGGCGCTCGCAGTCCTGCGCAGCGAGCCGGAGGCCTTGTACGAATACCTGCGGAGTGCACTGGAAACCCTGACGCTTGTGCAGTCGCTACAACGCCTGCCCGCGCGTGCGGTCGAGGCCTATCGCAGCAAGCTGCGCCGCATCGCCGGAGAGCTTCAACAGGTGGCGCAGGGTGCCCGCACGCTCGGCATCGATGTGGTCGCCATCGCAGCGGAAAGCGTGATGGCAGACCTCCGGCGCGTGGCCGACCAGGCCGCCCCGTCGGGCGAGGAATTTCTGCCCATCGCCACCGCACTCGACACGCTGTTCCGGCAGCTCGTGGCGGCGAGCCATGACATGGAGCTGCGTGAAGGGTCGCTGCAGACCGCGCCGGCAGCGCCAGAATTTTCACGCGTGCCCTGCGATTCGGACTGGCCAGCCGATGTGTCGGTGCGACTCGCAGAACGCGTGGAATCAGTGAGCCTGGAGCGCGGCAGTCGGGCCACGCTGACCGTCACGGGCCTGGAGCAGTTGCCCGCTTTCTATCACCGGGGCGTCGAACCGCTGCTGTTCCAGTTGGTGGACAATGCGATCCAGCTGGGCATCGAACCCACGGCCGAACGCGAGGCCGGAGGCAAACCCAGCGTCGGCCATATCAACGTCAGCTGCAGCGTGTCGCCCAAGGGTGGCTATGAGCTGCTCGTGTCGGACGATGGCCAGGGACTGGATGTGGCGGAGATCCGTCGCAAGCCGGTGAATGACGAAGCCCCCAGTACCGGGACGGACATTCCCTTCCTGCAGGACCTCGTGATGCGCATGGGCGGCACGATCGGCGTGTCCACGTCCAAAGGCCGCTACACGCGGCTGCGCATCCAGCTGCCGCGAGAACTCAGCCCTTCAGTGTGAACAGCCTCAGGCGGCCGTCAGACTGGGCAGCCGCCAGATGCTTGCCATCGCGCGACCAGCGCAAGAGGCACACGGGGCCGTCCAGCACCTGCATGTCGAAGGGCATGTCCAGCACGGCGCCACGCGCCGCCGGGCCCGGCTTCCACAAGACCAGGCGGCCATCCCGGCCACCACTGGCAAGCCACGCGCCTTCGGACGAATAGGCCAGCGATTCGATGCGATCCGTGTGGGCGCGCAGCTCCATCGGCTCGCTGCCTTCCGG
>CANGMU010000024.1 GCA_947454665.1 Pseudomonadota bacterium
CAAGACGATGGGCGACGAAGTGATGGCCACCTTTCCGACGGCGGACGACGCCCTGCATGCCGCCACCCGGATGCAGCGGCAGTTGCTGGCCCGGTCTGACCTCATGGTCGACGACCAGCCTGTCAGCTTGCGGATCGGCTGCCATTTCGGCCCCGTGGTGCTCGAGGCGCGCGATGTCTTCGGCGCGACCGTCCACACGGCCAACCGCATGACGAGCCAGGCCAAGGCCGGACAGATCGTGACGACGGCGGCCACGGTCGATCGCCTGTCACCCGACTGGCTGCCCTCCATCCGGCAGATCGACGTGGCACTGCTGAAGGGGCAAGGCGCGGAAGTCAGCCTCTTTGAAGTGCTCTGGCAGGCCGACGATGTCACCAGCATGATCCCGGCCGTCGTGCTCTCGGGCCAACAGGGTCGTCAGCGGCAACGCCTGCGTCTGGTCGTGATGGGCCGGGAAATCGTGCTGGATTCGGCGAACCCGCACCTGGCCTTCGGTCGGGCAGACGACAATGATGTCGTGATCAGCGGCACCCTCATCTCGCGGATCCACGCGCGCATCGAGCTGGAGCGCAACAAGTTCGTGCTGGTGGACCAGAGCACGAACGGTAGCTTCGTGCATTCCAGCGGCGGCGAAGAGGCTTTCGTCCGCCGGGACAGCCTGCCGCTCCGGGGGGTCGGCACCATCGGGCTCGGCAAAGCGCCGGAACCGGATGCGCCGCAGACGATCCACTTCGTCTGCGAGGCGGTCCGCGGCTGACGCGGACCGCCGTTTCCGCCGGGCGTCAGCCCAGACGATCCTGCACGGTTTCCAGTTCCGCGTAGAGCTGGCCCGGCGTGCGGGCGCCGAATTCGGCGAGGTAGGCGCGGATGTCCACGACTTCCTTGCGCCAGGCCTCGTCCTTCACGCTCAGCAGTTCCTTCAGCGTGTCCGCCTCGATCGAAAGACCGTTGGTATCGAGGTCCTCCGAACGCGGCAGGAAGCCGATTGCCGTGTCGTGCGCATCCGCCTTGCCGACGCAGCGCTCGAGAATCCACTTCAGGACGCGCAGGTTGTCGCCGAAGCCCGGCCACAGGAACTTGTTGTCAGAGCCCTGGCGGAACCAGTTCACGTGGAAGACCTTCGGCGCGTGCTTGAGCTTTGCGCCGACCGACAGCCAGTGGCTCCAGTAGTCGCCGAAGTTGTAGCCGCAGAAAGGCTTCATCGCCATCGAGTCGCGGCGTACGACGCCGACGGCACCCGTGGCGGCAGCCGTCGTCTCGGACGCGACCGATGCGCCCACCAGCACGCCATGGGCCCAGCTGCGGGCTTCATAGACCAGCGGCGCGAGTTCGCGGCGACGACCGCCGAAGACGATGGCCGAGATCGGCACGCCCTTCGGGTTCTCGGCTTCCGCGGTATAGGCAGGGTTGTGCACGGCGCTGACCGTGAAGCGTGAGTTCGGGTGCGCGGCCGGGCCGTTCTTTGCGTCGAAGGGCTTGCCCAGCCAGTCGATCGCCGCTTCGCCCTTGCCGATGCCTTCCCACCACGGCTCGTTGTTCGCCGTCAGGCCGACGTTCGTGAAGAGCGTGTCCTTGCGGATCATGTCGAAGGCGTTCTTGTTCGTCTTCGGGCCGGTGCCCGGCGCCACGCCGAAGTAACCCGATTCCGGGTTGATCGCGTAGAGGCGGCCATCCGGACCCGGATGCAGCCAGGCGATGTCGTCACCCACGGTGAAGACTTCCCAGCCCGGCATGGAGCCTGGCGGGATCAGCATGGCGAGGTTCGTCTTGCCGCAGGCCGACGGGAAGGCGCAGGCGACGTAGTGCGTCTCGCCCTGCGGGTTCTTCAGGCCGACGATGAGCATGTGCTCGGCCAGCCAGCCTTCGGTGCGCGCCTGGTAGCTCGCGATACGCAGTGCATGGCACTTCTTGCCCAGCAGTGCATTGCCGCCGTAGCCCGAACCGAAGCTCTTGATCGAGAGTTCTTCCGGGAAATGCATGATGAAACGACGGTTCGGATCGAGCTCGCCGACCGAATGCAGGCCCTTCACGAAGCTGCGCTCGCGGCCGATACGCTCCAGCGCCATCTGGCCCATGCGCGTCATGATGCCCATGTTGATCACGACGTAGGCGCTGTCGGTGATCTCGACACCGCAACGCGAGTAGGGCGAATCGATCGGACCCATGCAGTAGGGCACGACGTACAGCGTGCGGCCCTTCATGCAGCCCTTGTAGAGGGCATCCATCTCGGCATGGGCCTCTGCCGGCGCCATCCAGTTGTTGTTCGGACCGGCGTCTTCCTGCTTCGGTGTGCAGATGAAGGTCAGGTGCTCGACGCGCGCCACGTCGCTCGGATGCGAGCGCGCGAGGTAGCAGTCCGGGAAGGTCTCGGCGTTCAGCGGCTGCAGCTCGTTGCGCGCGATGAGCTGGTTGCGCAGCGAAGCCATTTCGTCCGGCGAGCCGTCACACCAGTGGATGTGGTCGGGTGTCGTCAGGGCGGCGACGCTCGCGACCCATTCGGCAACCTCTTTCGACAGGGACTGGAGCGAGAGCTGGGCGGTGGAAACGGTCGCCATGTTGCGGTTACCTGCAGCGCAATAGGTGGGAGAGGGCGCGCAGTATAGCGGCCCGGGCCAATGTCCCAAGCGGTACAGCCTCCCAAGCCGCGAACGGTTATCACTGCAATCGATGTCATTATTCGACTTGACCCCCGCGGGCCGTACGGCGACCGTGCCGGGCTCCAAAACGGCGCGCCATGATCCACACCGACGACATATTCGGACCCGATGGTCCGCTGGCCGAAGCCCTGCCGGGATACCGGCCGCGTGAGGAACAACAGCGCATGGCTGCGGAGGTCGCGGCGACATTGGCCTCCCGCGGTCGCCTGCTGGTGGAGGCGGGCACGGGCACTGGCAAGACCTTTGCCTACCTGGTGCCTACATTGCTGTCCGGTGGTCGCGTCATTGTGTCGACGGGTACGCGCACCCTGCAGGATCAACTCTTCGCGCGCGATGTGCCGCTGCTCGCGCGCACGCTGGGCCGCATCGCGCGTATCGAATTGCTGAAGGGACGCGCGAACTATCTTTGCCGTGAGCGCCTGCTGCGCCCGCAGGGAGAGTTGGCCCTGGATGGCGGCGGCGGCGCCACGGCGATTCTTGCGCGCCTGCATGAGTGGTCGGACATCACGCGCAGTGGCGATCTTGCGGAAGTGCCGGAGCTCTCCGATGGCCATCCGCTGCGCGCGCGCGTCACGTCGACGCGGGACAGCTGTTCGGGCCCGCGCTGCGCGGAGTTTGCCAAGTGCCATGTCTTCGCGGCGCGCCGTGCCGCGGCGGAGGCGGACCTGGTCATCGTGAACCACCACCTGCTGCTCGCGGACCTGGCGCTGAAGGAAGAAGGCTTCGGCGACCTGTTGCCGGCCGCGGATGCCGTGATCCTGGACGAGGCGCACCAGCTGCCGGACCTGGCCGCGCAGTTCTTCGGTACGAGCTTCGGCAGCCGGCAGGTGGATTTGTTGCTGCAGGACCTGCATGCCGCGCTTGTGGCGACCGGCGATGGGCCGCGTCGCCTCGCCGTCGCGGAAGACCGCGTGCGCCACGCCTTGCAGCGCGTCGCCGAGCGCGTGTCCGTCCATGCCGAGCCGGGTGGCCGACAGGGCTGGAGCGACACGGCCTATGGCCTGGACGAGGCCTGCGCGGAGCTCGTGCACGAGCTCGCGGCACTGGCCGCACAGATCCTCGAGCTCGATGGCGGTGAGGGGCTGGCGCAATGCGCGGGCCGGGCCGGCGCACTCTGTGGCGCGCTGGAAGAGATCGCCGGTGCCGGGGCCGGCGAGGGCGCGCGCACGCTGGAATCGACGCCCCGCAATTTCAACCTGCAACTGCTGCCCTTCGACGTCGGGCCGCGTTTCCGCGCGCTGGTCGACGCGCGGCCTGCGGCCTGGGTCTTCACCTCCGCGACGCTGACCGTCGGGGGCGAGTTCGCGCATTTTCTCAAGCGCCTGGGGCTCGGCGAGGACGTGGCCACGCTGCGCATCGACAGCCCTTTCGATTACGCGAACCAGGCGCTGCTCTTCGCGCCGCAGGGCATGCCCGAGCCGTCCTCGCCCGAATTCACCGATCGCGTGGTCGAGCGCGCGGTGCCCTTGGTGGATGCCTCCGGCGGCGGCGCCTTCCTGCTCTTCACGAGTTATCGCGCACTGGAGCGCGCGGCGCGCCTGCTGCGCGTGCAGTGGGCGCAGGCGGACGGTGAATTGAAATATCCCTTGCTGGTGCAGGGCGAATCCCCGCGCGAGCAGTTGCTGCGCCGCTTCCGCGAGTGCGGCAACGCCGTGTTGCTGGGCACCTCCAGTTTCTGGGAAGGCGTGGATGTGCAGGGCGAGGCGCTGCGACTCGTCATCATCGACAAGCTGCCCTTCGCGCCGCCGGACGATCCGATCACGCGCGCCCGCGTCGAACACATCCGGGCCGAAGGCGGCAATCCCTTCGGGGAATACCAGCTTCCCGAAGCCGCGCTGGCGCTCAAGCAGGGTGTGGGCCGCCTGATTCGCAGCGAGCGCGACAAGGGCGTCGTGGTGATCTGCGATCCACGGCTGGTCACGCGCGGCTATGGCAAGGTGTTCCTCGCGAGCCTGCCGCCGATGAAACGCACGCGCGACCGCGACGAGGTGCTGCGTTTCCTGTCGCGCTTGCAGGGGGGCGCCTCGGAAACGGAGACTGCGGCCCCATGAAGATCCTTGCCCTGGATACCGCAAGCGGAATGTGTTCGGTCGCGCTGTCGGTCGACGGCGTTGTCGCGACGCGCGAACTGCTGACGGCCCGCGACCACGCGCGTGAACTGCTGCCCATGATCCGCGACCTGCTGGCCGAGGCCGGCCTGGTGCTCGCTCAGCTGGATGCGCTGGCCTTTGGGCGTGGCCCGGGTTCCTTCACGGGCCTGCGCGTTGCGGCGAGTGTCGTGCAGGGCCTGGCTTTCGGCGCGGGACTTCCCGTGCTGCCTGTTTCCGATCTGCGGGCGCTGGCGCTGCAGGGCCTGGCCGAGGCGCCGGCCGGGCTGGTGCCGACGGGCGTGCTGGCCTGCCTCGACGCGCGGATGCATGAAGTCTACGGGGCCTTCTTTCCGGTCATGGACGGAGGGCTTCCGGTGGATGCCCCAGAGCGCGTGGTGGCGCCGGCCCTGCTGGTCGCCGACCTGCTCGAGGCCGATGGCGACCGGCGCACCTGGCTGGGCATCGGCAAGGGCTTCGGTGCGTATGCCGACGCCTTCGAGCCGCTGGGTATCCCGCGGTCGCACTGGCTGTCGGATGCCGAACCCCGCGCGCGGGAGATCGTGCGTCTGGGCGTGGCGGATTTCACGGCCGGGCTTGCGCGGCCCCCTGAAGTGGCCGTGCCGGTTTATCTTCGGGACCAGGTTGCACATCCTCCGAAGTCGTAACGGTCCTGCAATACACTTGTCATGTAATGCCTGACGGCAGCATGTGCTGTCACATCACGCATGAGCCTGGCAGCCACAATGAGCGCACGACAGATCCTGATCGTCGAAGACGAAAAGCCGATCCGCGACATGATCGCCTTCGCCCTCAAGCGCGCCGGGTATGACGTGCAGGAGGCGGGTGACTGCCGCGCGGCCCGAAACATGCTCGCTGATCGACGGCCGGACCTGATGCTGGTCGACTGGATGCTGCCCGACATGAGCGGTCTTGAGCTCACGCGTCAGTTGAAGCGCGACGCGGCGACCCGCGAGTTGCCGGTGATCCTGTTGACCGCACGCGCCGCCGAAGCGGACAAGGTGGCCGGTCTCGAGGGCGGCGCTGACGACTACATCACCAAGCCCTTTTCGCCGCGGGAACTGCTGGCCCGCATCCAGGCCGTGCTTCGCCGCAGCGCTGGGTCTGCCGGCGAGGAACAGATCGACTTCGAGGGGCTTGAGCTGGACAAGGCCAGTCATCGCGTCAGTGCCGGCGAGCGCACGATCCCGCTCGGCCCCACCGAATACCGGATGCTCGAATTCTTCATGTCGCACCCGGATCGCGTGTACAGCCGCGAACAGCTGCTTGATCGCATCTGGGGCGGCAACGTCTACGTGGAAGAACGCACGATCGACGTGCACATCCGTCGCCTGCGCAAAGCACTCGAAGACACAGGGCATGATCGTCTCGTGCAGACGGTGCGTGGCGCGGGCTACCGTTTCTCGGCCAAGGCTGACTGACACAAGGTGCTGGGCGAATCCACCAAGGCCTGGGGTTTCGCGCTGGCGCGACTGGCCATGCTGCTCGTGGGCGGCCTGCTGCTCGGTCTGTTCATCGACCATGTTGTGGCCGGCCTGCTGCTCGTGCTGGGGCTGGCCCTGTCCTGGCAGCTGTTCAACCTGTTCCGCCTCGACCACTGGTTGCGCGCGCGCAGCCGGCGCGATCCGCCGGATGTCGGCGGTGTCTGGGGCGACGTGGTGACGCAGGTCGTGCGCCTGCACCGTCGCAAGCGTTATCACAAGCAGCGGCTGCTGGATGTCTTCCGCGAGCTGCGCCATTCCACGGCTGCCATGCCCGACGGCGTGGTGGTGCTCAATTCCCAGTCCGAGATCACCTGGTTCAACCGCACGGCAGGTCGTTTGCTGGGTCTGCGGCGCCGCGCCGATATCGGCATCCGCATCAGCAACCTGATCCGCGATCCGGAATTCGGCCGTTACCTGCAACGCGCCGAGCACGGCGACGTGCTCCAGTTGCCGGGCCTGCAGCCTGGCAAGGACCTCATGCTGTCCTTCCAGCTCGTGCCCTATGGGTCCGGCCAGCGCCTGATGCTGGTGCGCGATGTCACTCGTCAGGTGCGCCTGGAATCGATGCGCAAGGACTTCGTGGCCAACGCGTCGCACGAATTGCGTTCGCCGCTCACGGTCATCACCGGTTACCTGGAAACGCTGGAGCAGGACCAGGACATCGACCCCCTGCTACAGGGCCCGCTGTCGGAAATGCGGCGCCAGTCCGAGCGCATGAATGCGATCCTGCGCGACCTGCTCGAGTTGTCGAAACTGGACGCGTCCACGGACGAGGCGGAAAGCGAGCCGGTCGATGTGCCCGGCCTTGCAAGCCTGCTCTGCAAGGACGTGCGGGCCCGCGCAGCCCGCCCGACCATCGAGTTGCAGCTTGAGTCTGCGGCCCGCCTGCTGGGCAACGAGGGGGAGCTGCATTCCGCCTTCTCGAACCTCATCGACAACGCCGTGAAGTACACCCCACCGGAAGGGCGCATCGTGGTCCGTTGGGCGACCAATGCCGAAGGCGAGGCACTGTTCAGCGTCAGCGATTCCGGCATCGGCATTCCCGCCGAACACCTGCCGCGCCTCACAGAGCGCTTCTATCGCGTCGATCCGGGCCGCTCCCGCGCGACCGGTGGGTCAGGCCTTGGTCTGTCGATCGTCAAGCATGCCCTCGAGCACCATGGCGCGCGCCTTGGGATCGAGAGCCAGGAAGGCGAGGGCAGCGTGTTTACCTGCCACTTCCCGTCGGAGCGGGTCCTTCCCCCGCGCGCACAGTCGTAATATTTCTGTCACGATCACTCTCTAGCCTGCCGAGATCCTACGAGGACCTTCCATGGAAAAGGCCGACCTTTCTCATCACATTTCGCGTCGATTCAACGAAGATCTGGAGCGCGTGCGCAACCAGGTGCTTGCCATGGGCGGCTTCGTCGAGGCGCAGCTCCAGAAGGCCATCACCTCGCTGATAGAGGGCAACAGCTCGCTGGGTGAATCCGTCGCGCTGGATGACCTCAAAGTCAACGGCATGGAAGTCAGCATCGACGAGGAGTGCAGCCGCATCCTCGCGACGCGTGCCCCCGCTGCTGGTGACCTGCGGGTCATCGTGGCGATCATCAAGACCATCACGGACCTTGAACGCATCGGGGACGAGGGCGAGAAAATCGGCTTGATCGCGTCCCGCCTGGCGTCCATGGAGCGCCCGGAAAACAAGTACCGGGAGATCAAGCATCTCGGCCGCATCGTCTCGGAGATGGTGCATGGCGCGCTGGATGCGTTCGCCCGCATGGATGCAGACGGCGCATTGGCCGTTGCACGGCAGGACCGCGTGGTGGACGAGGAATACGACGCCATCCACCGCCAGTGCATCACCTTCATGATGGAAGACCCGCGGACGATCCGTCGCGCACTGGATGTTATGTGGGTCGTCCGCTCACTCGAGCGCATTGGCGACCATGCCAAGAACATCTGCGAGTACGTGATCTACATGGTTCATGGCAAGGATATCCGGCATACTCGCCTCGAAGACGTCGAGCGGGCCTTGAACAAGGGAAACCCCTGACGCCAAGGGGGTTTCTTGAATGCCTTGATCGCCAGTCGCCGCGGCGCGAGTGTCCTGCTTGCCCTGACCTGCTTCGCGCTGGTCGGCTTCGCCCTCTACCTGCAGCACTACCAGGGCCTGGATCCCTGTCCGCTGTGCATTTTCCAGCGTGTCGGCATGATCGCGCTGGGTTCGGCGCTGCTGATTACCCTCGGCTTGCCAGACCGCATCACGCTGTTGCGTCGTCTGGGTGCCGTGCTGGTGCTGCTGTCTGCGGCCGCGACGGGCGGCGTGTCGATCCGCCATCTCTACATCCAGCATCTGCCAGATGGCCTCGTGCCGACCTGCGGAGCGTCGCTCGACTACATGCTTGATGCCTTCCCTCTGGCGGACGTGCTCCGCAAGGTGCTCACGGGATCGGGTGAATGCCACAAGGTCGACTGGACTTTGCTGGGCATGGCGATGCCCACCTGGGTGCTGATCGCCGTGACGGTGATCGGGGTTGCCGGGTTCGTCGTGAACTGGCGCCGTCCGCCGGCGCGCTGAAGGGTCCGCCGTCAGGCGAAGAGGCGCTTCAGCACCTCGACGTACATCCTGTGCAGCGCCGCGATCTCGGCCACCGGGACGCCTTCATTCACCTTGTGGATCGTCGCGTTGGTCACGCCGAGTTCCACAACCTTCGTGCCCAGCGTGGCGATGAACCGGCCGTCGGACGTGCCGCCGCCGGTGCTGAGGATCGGCTCGCGACCCGTCACGGCCTTCACGCCCTGCGTCACGGCATCCGACAGGGCGCCCGGGGGCGTGTAAAACGGCTCACCCGAGACGTACCACTCGATCGTGTGGCGGACGCCATGCTTGTCGAGAATGGCCTCGACCTGCCGCTTGAGACTGTCCTGCGTCTGCTCGGTGTTGTAGCGCAGGTTGAAGCGGGCCTTGAGTTCGCCGGGAATGACGTTCGGCGCGCCGGTGCCTGCCGTGATGTTCGAAATCTGGAATGACGTCGGTTCGAAGTGCGCATTGCCTTCGTCCCAGCGGTGCGTCGACAGTTCGGCCAGGGCCGGTGCGAAGCTGTGTACCGGGTTCAGCGCCAGATGCGGATAGGCGATATGTCCCTGGATGCCATGCACGGTCAGCCGTCCGCTGAATGAACCACGGCGGCCGATCTTGATCGTGTCGCCCGGCTCACTCTCGCTGGAAGGCTCGCCCACGATGCACCAGTCGATCTGCTCGCCCCGTGCGCGCAGCGTTTCGACGACGCGCTTGGTGCCATCCACCGACGGGCCTTCCTCGTCGCTGGTGATCAGGAAGGTGATCGAACCCTTGTGGTCCGGGTGCAGGCGAACGAATTCCTCGCAGGCCGTGACCATGGCCGCAAGCCCGCTTTTCATGTCCGCGGCACCACGGCCATAGAGCACGCCATCACGGACCACCGGCTTGAACGGGTCGCTCTTCCATTCCTCGAGCGGGCCGGTCGGCACAACGTCGGTGTGGCCCGCGAAGCAGAGGACAGGACCTTCGCTGCCACGGCGGGCCCAGAAGTTCTCGACGTTGCCGTAGTTCATCTTCTCCGTCGTGAAGCCTGCGGCTTCGAGGCGACGGATCATGAGGTCCTGGCAGCCGTTGTCCGTTGGAGTCACCGAGGCACGCGCAATCAGTTCCTGCGTGAGCGCCAGCGTATCGGGTGTCTGCAACGTCGTGTCCTGGGTGTGGGGTTCCGGCCGGCCGGATAGGGGAGGACGCGTTTTATACGGTCGTGGGGCACTGCAAATCAAGACCTTGGCGGCCTGCTGGCGCCTGTGCCGCTCCCGGTTGGTGCGCAGGCTGCCCAGCGGGGCCTGCCGGCACCGCCGCTGCAATGAAGTTGTCACATCCCGGCAATAGAGTGCCTCCCATCGCAAAACGCGACGCACATCCCCCTACTGAGGTTGCAGAACATGATGAAGCGTGCACTGATCCCGGCCCTGCTGGCTCCCGCGATCCTCGGCTCCCTGGTGCAGGCCCAGGCTGGCCGTGACTACATCTCGATGGTCGGTTCGTCGACCGTCTATCCGTTCGCCACGACCGTGGCCGAGCAGTTCGGCAAGGCCGGCAAGTTCAAGACGCCGAAAGTCGAGAGCACCGGCACCGGCGGCGGCTTCAAGCTGTTCTGCAGCGGCGTGGGCGCCCAGTTCCCGGACATCAGCAACGCCTCGCGCGCCATCAAGTCGAGCGAGCGTGACCAGTGCGCCAAGGCCGGCGTGAAGGACATCGCCGAGGTCAAAATCGGCTATGACGGCATTGCCGTCGCGAACTCGAAGAAGGGCCCGCTCTTCAAGCTCACGCGCAAGGAGCTTTACCTCGCGCTGGCCAAGCAGGTCCCGGACCCGACCAACACGCAGAACCTGATCGCCAACCCGTACAAGACCTGGAAAGAGATCAACAAGGCCCTGCCGGCCGACAAGATCGAAGTGCTGGGTCCGCCGCCGACCTCGGGCACGCGTGATGCCTTCGTGGAGCTCGTGCTGCAGGACGGCTGCAACAGCTTCAGCTGGATCAAGTCCCTGAAGGACGTGGATGAAGGCCGTTACAACAAGGTCTGCAACACGATCCGCGAAGACGGCGCCTACATCGACGCCGGCGAGAACGACAACCTGATCGTCCAGAAGCTCGACAGCAACGCGAAGGCGCTGGGCATCTTCGGCTACAGCTTCCTCGAGGAGAACCAGAGCCACATCCAGGGTTCGTTCATCGACGGCGTCGCGCCGACCTTCGAGAACATCGCCTCGATGAAGTATCCGGTCTCGCGCCCGCTGTACTTCTACGTGAAGACCGCGCACGTCGGCGTCATCCCGGGCATCCAGGAGTACGTCAACGAGTTCACCAGCGATCGGGCGATGGGTGGCGAAGGCTACCTGGCCAACAAGGGCCTGGTCCCGCAGCCGGCCGCCGAGATCGCAAAGGTCCGCAAGGCCGTTGCGAACCTCAAGAAGTAATCGAATACAGGAATCACGGAGTCACATGAGCATGAATTCCCGCATTACTGCCACGGCCCTCGCCAGCGTGCTGGCCTTCGGCGCCGGCATCGCGCCGGCCGCCGCAGACGAAGTCGGCGAGCTGAAGGCTGCCCTGCAGGCCCTGCAGAAGCGCCTCGATACGCTCGAGTCCAAGGCCAAGGAAGTCGAAGAGACCAACGACCGCCAGACCGACCAGATCGCCAAGGTCCGCAGCAACGTCGGCTCCTGGGTCGGCAATTTCACCTGGAAGGGTGACATGCGCTACCGCAACGAGACGATCGATCAGGAATACGTCGCGAACCGTAACCGCGACCGCATCCGCCTGCGCACGGGCTTCGTCGCCAAGGTCAATGACACCGTCAAGACCGAAGTGCAGCTGTCGACCAGCGAGGCCGCGGCCGTCGGCGCCGCCGATCCGCGCTCGTCAAACCAGACGCTGACCGGCGAGAACACCCGCAAGGGCATCTACGTCGACCTGGCCTACGTCGAGTGGCAGCCGCACGCGGACTGGAAGTTCGTCGGCGGCAAGATGAAGTACCCCTGGGTCCGCCCGGCGGCCAATGGCTACTTCTTCGACAACGACGTGAACCCGGAAGGCCTGGCCGTCAACTTCGCCCACGGCAGCCTGTTCGCCAACGCGTTCTACAACATCCTCGAAGAGCGCGGCCCGGCTGCGGCCGGCCTCGCGACGCCGCGCGTCGCGAACGCCGAGTCGACGATGGCGGGTGCGCAGCTTGGCTACAAGTTCACGCTGAGTGACAGCACCAAGCTGACGCTGGCGACGGCTTACTTCAGCCATAACGCGGTCAAGGGCTGGAACGGTGCCTACAACGCCGGGTTCAACGGCAACACGACGGTTTCGACGGGCTGCCACACGGGCATCGCCACCTGCTACGCCTATGGCTATCAGGTTTGGGAGACCTTCGGCGAGCTGAGCACGACGCTGGCTAACCGCCCGCTGACGCTGCACGCGGATTACGCCAAGAACTCGGATGCCGGTAACGGCCTCGACACGGCGTACAGCCTCGGCGCGACCTACGGCAAGGCCAGCGACCCGGGCACCTGGGAAGTCGGCTATATCTGGAACCACATCGAAAAGGACGCGCTGTACGCCCAGTACATCGACTCCGACTTCGGTGCGGGCAACAGCGATGCCGAGGGCAGCGTCCTGAAGGCCGCTTACGCCCCGGCGAGGAACTGGACGCTCAACGCGACGTACTTCCTGAACCAGACGAACATCGATAAGTCGTTCACAGTGGGTACGTTCACCGGCTACAACCGCGACTACAAGCGCTTGCAGCTGGATCTGAACTTCAAGTTCTGATCCGATCTGCAGTCGTGGACCATCGTGGCCTTGCCACGGTGGTCCACTCTGCCGGACCATACCGGAAACCTCCCGGCATCTTCCCGCTATGTCCCATTCCGTACTCCTGCTTGCCCTGGTCGTCGTGGCCGTCCTGGCGTACTGGGTCGGTAAGTCGCGTGCGCTCTCCCTGGTAGGCGGCGGCCGCGGCATCCGCAACCTGCATTCCCTCCCGTCCTATTACGGCTTCATGGCGGCCCTCTGGTGCGCCATTCCCGCCCTGATCGTCATGGTCCTGTGGGTCTCGGCCCAGGACACGGTCATCTCCAAGCTCGTCCTGTCCCGGCTGCCCTCATCGGTTCAGTCGCTGGACGCCGGTCAGCTCAGCCTCTTGAAAAACGACATCCGCAATGTCGTGTCCGGCGCCATACCGGCCGAGTCGGCCAGTCCGGAAGTCCAGGCCGCGGCCGCGGGATACCGGCAGCTGCGTTCCATTGCCGACCTGTCGCTCGTGGCAGTCCTGCTCTTGGTCAGTGGCCTGGGGCTCTTCCTGGCGCGTGCGCGCATTGCGCCGACCCTGCGTGCCCGCAACAGCGTCGAGGGTGTGGTCGAATTCATGCTGATGGCCTGTTCGACGCTGGCCATCTTCGTCACCGTCGGCATCGTCCTGTCCGTGCTGTACGAGGCCCTGCGTTTCTTCCATGCCGTGCCAGTGCATGAATTTGTGTTCGGCCTGAAGTGGAGCCCGCAGATCGCGATGCGCGCCGACCAGGTGGGCAGTTCCGGCGCCTTTGGCGCGGTGCCGCTGTTCCTCGGCACCGCCGTGATCTCCGGCATCGCGATGCTGGTCGCCGTGCCCATCGGCCTCTTTTCGGCCATTTATCTCGCTGAATACGCGGACCGCCGGTTCCGGTCTGCCGTGAAGCCCGTGCTGGAGATCCTGGCCGGCATCCCGACGGTGGTGTACGGCTTCTTCGCTGCGCTGACGCTGGGTCCCTTCATCCGCCAGCTGGGCGAGTCGATGGGGCTGGAGGTCGCGTCGGAAAGCGCGCTGTCGGCGGGCCTGGTCATGGGCATCATGATCATCCCCTTCGTGTCTTCCCTGGCCGACGACATGATCACGGCCGTGCCCCAGTCCCTGCGTGACGGCGCCTATGCGCTCGGTGCGACGCGCTCTGAAACGATCCGCCAGGTCGTGCTGCGCGCGGCTTTGCCCGGCATCGTCGGCGGCGTGCTGCTCGCGATTTCGCGGGCAATCGGCGAAACCATGATCGTCGTGATGGCAGCCGGCCTCGCCGCCAACATGACCGCCAATCCGCTGGCAGCCCTGACCACGGTCACCGTGCAGATCGTGACGCTGCTGACCGGCGACCAGGAATTCGACAGTCCGAAGACGCTGGCGGCCTTTGCACTGGGCCTGGTGCTCTTCTGCGTTACCTTGCTGCTGAACGTCGTCGCCTTGCGCGTCGTGCGCAAGTACCGGGAACAGTATGAATAAGGCCGAACAGACACGCGCCCGGGTCGAAGCCGGCCTGAAGAGGCGCTATGCCGCCGAACGCCGGTTCCGGGCCTATGGCCTCGGCGCCGTGCTGCTGGGCCTGGCCTTCGTCGTCCTCCTGTTCAGCACGCTGGTCTCCCAGGGCTGGTCGGCTTTCCGGCAGGCCTATGTCACGTTGGACGTGCAGTACGACGCGGCGATCATCGACCCGGAAGGCACGCGCGATACAGCCACGCTCTCGACCGCCGACTATGCGGCGCTGGTCCGCGCATCCCTGAAGGCGCGATTCCCGGAGGCGCAGAGTCGCCAGGAAACCAAGGCGCTGTACGCGCTGGTGAGCAGTTCTGCTGCGCAGGCAGTGCAGGCGCGCATCCTCGGGGATCCGTCACGCATCGGCGGCCACGAACGCCTGACCTTCCTCGCCAACGACCGCGTCGACCAGCTCCTGAAGGGTCGCATCGACCGCAATCTCGACGAAGACAGCCGCTCGTTGACCGACCAGCAGGTGGGCTGGATCGATGCGCTGGCGGCAGACGGCGCGCTGTCCCTGCACTTCAACAAGGGCTTTTTCACGCAGGGCGATTCACGCGAGCCCGAGCAGGCGGGCGTCTGGGGCGCCGTCGTCGGTTCGCTCTTCACCTTGGGCGTGACCTTGCTGCTCTCCTTCCCGATCGGTGTCTCGGCGGCGATCTACCTCGAGGAGTTCGCGCGGCGGGGCAAGTGGACCGACCTCATCGAGGTGAACATCAACAACCTCGCGGCCGTGCCTTCGATCGTGTTCGGCCTGCTGGGCCTGGCCGTCTTCCTGAATTTCTTCGGCATGCCGCGGTCCGCACCGCTGGTTGGTGGCATCGTGCTGACCTTGCTGACGCTCCCCACGATCATCATCGCCTCCCGCGCGGCCCTGAAGGCCGTGCCGCCGTCGATCCGGGAAGCGGCGCTGGGCATGGGTGCCTCCCGCATCCAGATGGTCATGCACCACGTCTTTCCGCTGGCCATGCCGGGTATCCTGACCGGCACGATCATCGGCATGGCCCGCGCGCTGGGCGAGACCGCGCCGTTGCTGATGATTGGCATGGTGGCCTTCATCGTCGACGTGCCGAAGGGCCTGTCCGATCCGGCCACGGTGTTGCCGGTCCAGGTCTATCTCTGGGCCGACAGCGCCGAGCGCGCTTTCGTCGAGCGCACGTCCGCTGCGATCCTGGTTCTGCTGGCGTTCCTCATCGTGATGAACGCCGCAGCCGTCTACCTGCGCAACAGATTTGAGCGCCGCTGGTAAGCCAGTCGCGCCCCGCATCCGAGGTTATTTGTGAATACTGCCAATCCCCCGGTCCCTGAGAATTGCAGCACGGTTGGCGTGGTGACCGTGGAGAACGCTGTGCTGAGCGCACGCGGCGTCGATGTCTATTACGGCGAGAAGCGCGCCATCAAGGACGTCAGCGTCGATATCGCTCGCAACCAGGTGCTGGCGATGATCGGCCCCTCTGGCTGTGGCAAGTCGACCTTCCTGCGCTGCCTGAACCGCATGAACGACACGATCGAAGGTTGTCGCGTGACGGGCTCGATCACGCTGGAAGGGCAGGATATCTATGACCGCAGCCAGGACGTCGTCCCGCTGCGCGCCCGCATCGGCATGGTGTTCCAGAAGCCGAACCCTTTCCCGAAGTCGATCTACGAGAACGTGGCCTATGGCCCGCGCATCCACGGCCTCGCAGCCGACCGCGTGGAGCTGGACGAAATCGTGCACACGAGCCTGCAGCGTGCGGGCTTGTGGGATGAAGTGAAGGACCGCCTGACCCAGCCCGGTACGGGACTGTCGGGCGGCCAGCAGCAGCGCCTGTGCATCGCGCGCACGATAGCGGTGAACCCGGAAATCATCCTGATGGACGAGCCCTGTTCGGCGCTCGACCCGATCGCCACCGCGCGCATCGAAGACCTGATCGACGAACTGCGTGAGCAGTATGCGATCGCCATCGTCACGCATTCGATGCAGCAGGCCGCGCGTGTCTCGCAGCGCACAGCCTATTTCCACCTCGGCGACCTGATCGAGGTCGGCGAGACGGATCGCATCTTCACCAATCCCCGGCACAAGCTGACCGAGGACTACATCACGGGCCGCTTCGGCTAAAAGCGACCCGCTCCGGACCTCGTCAGTCGGCCATCCGCAGCAGTTCGTTGATCGAGGTCTTGGCGCGCGTCTTCTCGTCGACGCGCTTCACGATCACCGCGCAGGCCAGGCTGTAACGCCCATCCGCCGACGGCAGCGAACCCGGCACCACCACCGAACCCGGCGGCACCTTGCCATAGGTCACTTCGCCCGTGGCCCGGTCATAGATCTTCGTGCTCTGGCTGATGAACACGCCCATGGCCAGCACCGAGCCGCGGCCGACGATTACGCCTTCCACGACTTCCGAGCGCGCACCGATGAAGCAGTCGTCCTCGATGATCGTCGGGTTGGCCTGCAGCGGCTCCAGCACGCCACCGATGCCAACGCCGCCGGAGAGGTGCACGTTCTTGCCGATCTGCGCACAGGAGCCGACCGTGGCCCAGGTGTCGACCATTGTGCCGGCGTCCACATAGGCGCCAATGTTCACGTAGGAAGGCATCAGCACCACGTTCGGTGCGATGTACGAACCGCGGCGCGCGACGGCTGACGGCACCACGCGCACGCCGCCGGCCTTCAGCTGCGCAGCGTCCTGGTCGGCGAACTTGAGCGGCACCTTGTCGTAATAGCGCACGCTGCCCGCATCGATGATCTGGTTGTCGTTGATGCGGAAATAAAGCAGCACGGCTTTCTTCAGCCATTCGTTGACCTGCCAGGCGTCACCCACCTGCGTCGCGATGCGCGCATGGCCGCTGTCGAGCTGGCCGATGCAGTCTTCGATCGCGGCACGTGTGCCCGCGTCGACGGAGGAGGGGGTGATCTCGGCGCGGCGCTCGAAGGCGGCCTCGATGGTCTTTTGCAGGGTAGCGGTCATGGCGGTTCCGGTGAGGCGTCAAACAGGCTGCGAATCCTGCGGCCCCGGATGGGTGATGGCAAGGCCCTCCGTGTTGCCCCAGCCGGCACCCGATGCGATAAATCGTATCGGCTCTCTTGCAACAAGAAACCTGATCGCCGTGCAATCGTCGATCTGGCGCCTGTAAAGTCAGCGCAGTGCGGGTCGAGACGGTGATCCCGGATGGCTACCGAAACCTTGCGGATTCAGACCTTCTGGAGGACGCGCCAATGAGACGTGAGCCGGCTTCGGCCCTGATCCTGATGTTCGCGCTGGTGGGATGTGGCGGTGGAGGCGGCAGTGCTGCCATCAATTCGGCACCGGCCTTGGCGGTGCCGCCCGGCGCGCCGACGATCGGCGCTGCCACTGCAGCAGATTCCAGCGCGAGTGTCGCGTTCACCTCGCCATCTGCCACGGGTTCGGCGGCCATCACGGGATATACCGCGACCTGCACGGCCAACGCCGCATCGGTTACCGGG
>CANGMU010000025.1 GCA_947454665.1 Pseudomonadota bacterium
CTCGAGGCAGTCCTTGCGCCAGGTGTCGCAGCGCTTGAACCAGGCATCCGGTGGCGGATTCGTGGAGCCGCGCAGGAAGGCAGCGACCATCACGTACTTCGCGGCATCGCCAGCGGGCAGCACGGGCTTGATATGCAGGCGATCGCCCTCGGCGAGGCCCGGCACCTGCGACAGCGGCAGCGTGGCGGTGCCACGCGTCACCGTGACATCGATGCCGGGACCTGCGAGGTCGAAGAGCTGCTTGTCCGCGGCGGCGGCAAGGCGCGCGCCCGCGAACAGCGCCAGCACCAGGCATGCGGCAATCCGGATACGTCGCGTCATCTGCCCTTCCCTGCCTTGCGCGCGAGATCGATGAGGTAAGCGCGGATCTGCTCCATGGACGTGTCGTCCAGCAGGTCGTCCCAGCGCGGCATGCCCCGGGCCTGCAGCCTGCCGTCCTTCACGACGGCGCGGAACGCCGAGGCATCGTGGACGATCATGGAGTGGCGCAGGTCCGGCAGCGGCCCGCGAGGCAGATTCGTGTGGCAATGGCTGCAGTTGACCGCGAACAGTGATTCGCCGGCCTTGATGTCGGCAGCCGTGCCGATCGCGTCCGGAATCGGTGGTGGTGGTGGCACCGGCGGCAGCAGCGGTGGCACCGGCGTGGCGCCCCCATCCAGCTTGAAGACCAGCACGCGGTTCGCGTTGCCGCGCAGGGCCGCGACGTTACCGGGCAGCCAGAGGCTCCAGGCGCCGCCACCGGAACCGGCCGTGATCGCCAGGTACTGGACGCCATTCACGCGATAGGTCATCGGGGCGGCGATCATCGCGGTGCCGACATCGATCGACTTCAACAGCGCGCCGTTCTCGTCATTGAAGACGCGCAGTGTGCCATCCAGACCACCCTGCACAACCAGCCCGCCGCCGGTTGAGAGCACGCCGCCGTGATCCATGAACGAACTGCCCGGCATCTCCCAGACGACGCGACGCGCGACAGGGTCCCAGGCCTTGAGCGAAGCACTGCCGCCCGGCGCCAGCGACATCTGCAGGCCCGTCTCGAAACGCTGCGGCAGGTGCGGCGCCAGCGTGGCGGGCTCCTTCAGCGTCATGCCCACGTCGACGGACGGGATATAGACCAGCCCCGTGCGCGCGCTAAATGACAGCGGGTTGAAGTTGTGCGCACCGATCGTCGAGGGCCGCAGCACTGCGGTGCTGCCCTGGCGATAGTCGGCGGCCGGGTCCTCGACCGGGCGACCGCTCTTGAGGTCGATGGCGCGCGCCCAGGTGGTCGGCACGAAAGGATCGGCGGAAAGCAACTCGCCGCTGCGGCGGTCGAGCACGTAGAAGAAGCCATTCTTGGAGGCCTGCATCAGCACGTCGCGGTCCGCGCCCTGGACCTTGATGCGCGCCATGACCAGGTGCGTCGTCGCGTCATAGTCCCAGCGTTCCCCCGGCGTCTGCTGGTAATGCCAGGCGTATTCACCGGAGTCCGCCTTCACGGCCAGGATCGAGGCGACGAAGAGATTGTCGCCACCGCCGGGACTGCGGTGCGTGAGGCTGGTCGGCGCACCATTGGCCGTTCCGAAATAGACCAGGCCGGTCTGCGGATCGTAGGTGATGGCATCCCAGGCGTTGCCACCGCCACCGCGCTCCCACCAGCGACCCTGCCAGGTCTTCACGGCCCGCTCGAGCGCAGCGGATTCCTGCGGCTTCGACGGATCGCCGGGCACTGTATAAAAACGCCACTTCAGCGCACCGTCCGCCAGCGAATAGGCGCTGACGTATCCGCGCGAATCGTATTCCGCGCCCCCGTTGCCGATGACCACCACGCTGCCCGCGATCTGCGGTGCGCCGGTGACCGAATACGACAGCTTGCGGTCGACGATCGTGTCCGTCTTCCAGACGACCTTGCCGTCGCGGGCATCGAGCGCATAGAGGATGCCGTCGAAGGCGCCGACATAGACGCGGCCATCCTTGACCGCGAGCCCGCGGTTCACGAGGTCGCAGCAGGCCGCGCGCGAATTCTTCAGGTCCAGCGGTGGCTCGAACTGCCACAGCGGGCGACCGGTCTGCGCATCCAGCGCATGCACGCGCCCGGCTACGCCGGCGACATACATCACGCCCTCGACGACCAGCGGCGTGGATTCCATGCCGCGATCCGTGCCGGGCTTGAACTCCCAGGCGAACCCCAGCCGACCGACCGTCTCGCGATTGATCTGGTCGAGGGGGGAATGGAAGGTCTTGCCAAGGTCGCGGCCATTTTCAGTCCACGACCCCGACTCAGGGGCCGGGCGACAGCCAACCAGCAAGGCAACAAGGACCAGCGCGACGGCCGTGGCGGGGAATCGATGATTCATCCCCGGATGTTACCGCCCCCCGGGTCAGTCGCCGAAATCCAGCGGCAGGCCGACGTAGTTCTCGGCGATCGTCCGGCGTCCGTGCTCGGAGTTCAGCAGGTAGTCGAGCTCCGCGATCTGGAACTTGCCGGCGATGGCGCCCTCGTCCGGGAACTGGTGCATCAGCGTCGTGAACCACCAGGAGAAGCGCTCGGCGCGCCAGATACGGCGCAGGCAACGCGCCGAATAGGCATCGATGCCCGCCTCGCTCGTCTCCGCGTAGTACTCGACCAGCGCGTCGGAGAGATACTTCACGTCGGTGGCCGCCAGGTTCAGTCCCTTCGCACCGGTAGGCGGGACGATATGCCCCGCATCACCGGCCAGGAACAGGCGCCCGAAACGCAGGGGCTCGGTCACGAAACTGCGCAGCGGTGCGATGCTCTTCTCGATCGACGGGCCGGTCACGAGCTGCTCGCGCGCCTCGTCGTCCAGACGATTGCGCAGTTCCGCCCAGAAGGCCTCGTCGCTCCACTGCTCGATCTTGTCGGTCAGCGGCACCTGCAGGTAATAGCGGCTGCGCATCATGCTGCGCATGGAGCACAGTGCGAAACCGCGATCGGTGTTCGCGTAGATCAGCTCGTGATTCACCGGCGGCGTGTCCGACAGCAAACCCAGCCAGCCGAAGGGGTAGACCTTTTCGTATTCGCGGAGGGCGTCGCGCGGCACGCTGGCCCGGCACACGCCATGGAAGCCATCGCAGCCTGCGATGAAATCGCAGTCGAGCCGATGCTCGACGCCGCCCTGCTTCCACGTCACATAGGGCTTCCTGCCATCGAAGTCATGCACGGCGACATCGGCCGCTTCATAGAACGTGCGCAGCCCGAGCTCGGCGCGCGCTTCCATGAGGTCGCGCGTGAGCTCGGTCTGGCCATAGACCATGACCTTCCTGCCGCCGGTGAGCGCATGCAGGTCGATGCGATGGCGCTTGCCTTCGACGAGCAGCTCGAAGCCATCGTGGACCAAGCCTTCCTTGTGCATGCGGGCCCCGACGCCCGCCTCATCGAGCAGGTCCACGGTCACCTGTTCCAGCACGCCCGCGCGGATACGACCCAGCACGTATTCGCCACTCTGGCGCTCCAGGATGACCGCATCGATGCCGGCCTTGTGGAGCAACTGGCCCAGCAGCAGGCCGGAGGGGCCGGCGCCGATGATGGCGACCTGGGCGCGGAGCGTGATGGACATGGGCAGACCTCGCGATATCAGTAAGGGCGAAGTCTGGCCCGGCCGAGCACCGGCGACATGCACAATGTTCGCCGGAACTTGGACTTTTCGAACAGGCTGCGCTTAATCGCGCGGGCCGTTGCCGATGCGGTTGCCGCCTGTGCCGGGGGCCACGTCGACCGGCTTGGCCGGATGCTTCAGCAGCCAGTCGATGCGCGCGGCACCCACCGGCACCACCTGTGCCGTGCCACCCGCACCGCCCCATTCCAGCTTCTGCTCGTTCGCGGGACTCCAGGCCGGCCAGTTCACGGCCTTGGTCGACGGACTGCCCGTCGCCGCGAAGGCGACCAGCGCATCCTGCATCGTCGACGACAGTTCGCGATCGAAGGCCGTCCAGGCGCGCGTCGGGCGCAGCGAGTTGAACACGTCGAGCGTGCCGAACCAGAACGGAATATCGGCCGTGTGATAGGCACCGACGGTCGCGAGGTCCTGGTCCGCGATGCGAACGCCCGGTGCGTAGCTGTGCCGGCGCGAGAAGAGGTTGACGTAAGCCTTCGACTTCGCGTGGGCCGCCTGCATCTGTGCACAGCTGCGGGCATTGGCCTCGAGCCCGCCTTCGCGCGCCACCTGCCCGGCCACCGTGCGGATGTCCTCCACGCGCTGCACGGGATACATCGCCAAGAAGGCATCCGCATCGGCGCCATACATCCGGCGCGCGATGCCGCGGTATTCATCGATGCTCTGCGCATTCATCAGGGCGTTGACCGATTCATCGTGGTTGAAGCCGGCGATGAGCGGCACGTCGTTCATCGAACCAGCCTCCACCTGCTCACGCACGCTGCGCGGCATGAAGCGGCCATCGATGACGGCGGTCGCGCGGATGCCGGAGGCCACGTTCACGCCGACCTGGAACTCCGTCTGCGCCGTCACGATGCGATCAGCCGGCAGATTGCGCAGGGCCTCGAGGTTCGCGGCGCCGAGGCGCTGCTGGATCTGCAGGCCGTTGCGTTCGCCTTCGGCCAGCGTGGCCTGAGTCCCGTTGAAATTGCAGCCCGAGGACATCACCGCGCCGCTGAACAGGCCCTTCGCGAGTGGGCTGGCCAGCTGCTGCACGACGGATCCTGCGCCGGCAGACTGCCCCATGATCACGACGCGCGAGGGATCGCCGCCGAACTGCGCGATGTGGTCGTGGATCCACTGCAGGGCGGCAACCTGGTCCAGGTAGGCATAGTTGCCCGAGTGCCCGCCCTGCTCCTTCGAGAGCTCTGGATGGGCCAGGAAGCCCAACACGCCCACCCGATAGTTGAAGTTCACGAACACGACACCACGCTGGGCCAGCGTGTCGCCGCCGTAGTTCGCCATGCCGGAAGAACCGATCGTGCCACCGCCGCCGTACAGGAACACGACCACCGGCAGCTTCGCGCCCAACCTGGCGGAGGCAGGCGCCCAGATGTTCAGGTAGAGGCAATCTTCCGAGGAAGCTTCCTCGCCGAAGTAATGGTTGATGTCATGCGGCCGCAGGACCTGCATGCATTCCGGCCCCTTGCGGTCGGCGTTCCAGACGCCCGCCCAGGTCAGGGACTTTGGCGGCTGCCAGCGCAGCGCACCCACCGGCGCCTGGGCGAACGGGACGCCCCACCAGGCCTTTACGCCCGTGGGCAGCACGAAGCCGGCCACGCTGCCCGCAGCGGTCTTGACGGGCGGCAGGGGCCGCTCCACCGAGGCGGCAGACGCTGCCGCCGAAAGCACCCAGGACAGCGCACACAGCGTGATGAAACGAGACTTGGTCGACATGGTTCCCCCGGCTCCGCGCCCTCGTGCATGGGACGCTTTGCCAAATACTAACTGTTCCGTACACGAATCAGAACAGGATGGACGATGCAACATATTCAGACGGAACGCACAGTCGGCCCCGCTGAGATTCGGTAGATTTCACAGTGCATGAAATACGGCATCGCCCGCCTCATAGACCCGGCCGACCTCATGGCCGCTCTGTATGCCTTTGCCGTGGCCATGGCACTGGGGCTCGTGCTGCTGTTCGTCGCGCTTGTCGTGCAGAAACTGATCGTCGAGCGCAGCCGCAGGCTCGAGGAAGCGGCCTACGAGCGTCTTGTCGCGCATTTCACGTCCGACATCGGCGCCGAGGCACCGCAACTGGAGCCGGAACAGGCCACGGAACGTCGCGCCCTGTCCCGCGCGCTCGCCCGCTTCAATCGCCGCGGCCACAGCGGCGCCGTGACGAACGACTCTGCACAAGATGGCCTGATCCGTTACCTGCAACGCGACACGCGCCATTCGCACTGGGGCCGGCGCACCGCAGCACTGGAAGCACTCGGTCGCTTGCAGATCGATTCGCTGCTGCCGTTCTTCAAGGATTTTGCGGCGCAAGAACCGGACCGCCGGGTCTTCGCGGCCGCCCTGTCCGCGGCAGCACGCCTCTGCCGCACGACAGAAGACCTGCGGGACCTCGCCGCCCTGCTGATCTCGAAACATGCGCTGTCGCGCTCCTTCAACGAGAGCGTGCTGTTCCTGGCTTTCGACACGATGTGCCAGGCCGGGACCGGCAACGACGCCGCGGTGGCCTTCGTCAATGGATTGCCCCTGAAGCACGAACTGCTCGCCGACGCGATCGCAGCGGCCTCCCGTTGCAACCTGCGCGACACACTGCCCTTGCTGGAGCGGATCTGCGCGGATCCTTACACCAGCCTGACTTTGCGCCTGACTGCGATCCGTGCGGTCGGGCGTCTGCAGCCGGACCACCCCCTGCTCGAGACCGCCCTGCGGGACACCAGCTGGGAAGCCCGCGCCGTGGCAGCCGGGCATCTGCAAAGCCACAGGGCCGGTGCCATCGAAGGACTTCGCCATGCGCTGCGGGACACGAATTTCCATGTCCGCCGCAACTCGGCGGATGCGCTGCTGCGCATGGGCGAACCAGGCATCGCCGTGCTGAAACAGATGCTCGAATCCGACGACCGTTTCGCTCGCGATGCCAGTCGTTCGGCCCTGGACCAGAAGGAGCATGACGGTGGCTGATTCGATTGCAACCTTCCTGATCGTCTTCCAGTTGTTCGTCCTCGGCTATTTCGCCCTGATCAACATCATCTACCTGCTGGTCATGGTCTACGCCTTCCGCACCGTCAACAGTGGCACCGCAGCCAGCGTCGATGTGGAACAGCTCGGCGCACGGCTGGGCGATGCGCACCTGAGGCCTTTGTCGGTCCTGATTCCTGCCTTCAACGAAAGCGCGACGATCCTCTCGACCACCGAGTCCGTCCTGGCCGCCCGCTACCCCGGCATCGAAGTCCTGATCATCGACGATGGCTCCCGGGACGACACGCTTCAACAGCTCATCACCCATTTCGACGCGGTGCCGGTGGACGTGACGGTCCGACGCGTCCTGGAGCACAAACCGGTCCTCGGCACCTGGCGTTCGCGCACGCATCCGAACCTGACGCTGGTCAGCAAGGAAAACGGCGGCAAGGCCGATGCCCTGAACACCGGCATCGAAATGGCCCGTTACCCGCTGGTCTGCACGATCGACGCCGACTCCCTGCTGGAGCCGGACGCCCTGCTGCGCCTGGGTCAGCAGTTCTCCTACGATCGCAAGCTGGTCGCCGTCGGCGGCACGGTGCGTGTGCTCAACGGATGCCGCGTGAAGGACAACCGTATCGTCGACGTCAGGGCTCCGCGCAGCATCGTGGAATGTGTACAGGCGGCCGAATACACGCGCAGCTTCCTTTCGGGCCGCGTCGCCTGGCACACCTTCCGCAGCTTGCTCATCATCTCCGGGGCTTTCGGCATCTTCCGCAAGGACATCCTGCTGGCTGTGGGCGGCTACCGGAAAACCGTCGGCGAAGACATGGACCTGGTCGTTCGCATTCATCGCCACTGCGTCGACAACAAGATCCCTTATGAAGTCGGCTTCGTGCCAGAACCGGTGTGCTGGACGCAGGTGCCCACCGACCTGCGGTCGCTGCTGGAGCAGCGCAATCGCTGGCAGCGCGGCCTGTTCGACAGCCTCTGGCACAACCGCGTCATGTTCCTGAACCCGAAGTACGGCGTGATCGGGATGCTTGGCTTCCCCTACTTCGTGTTCGTGGAATTGCTGGGACCTGTGGTCGAATTCATCGGCTATGCCGGCTTCGTGTTCTTCGTGTTGTTGGGCTGGGTCAGCGGACCGATCGCGGCGCTGTTCTTCACGGTGGCGGTCCTGCTGGGCATGGGCCTCAACGCAGCGGCGGTGCTGATCGACAACCTGATCCTGCATCGCTATCCGCGGATCCTGGACGCGCTGCGCATCGCCCTGTTCGGCTCGCTGGAGTTCCTCGGCTTCCGGCAACTCATCACCGTCGAGCGCCTGATCGGTACATTCCAGATCACCAAGACACGCTGGGGCCAGATCCGCCGTCACGCGATCCGCAGTGGCGACTAAAGGAGCCAATTTCATGATCTCCCTGATCCGCGCGCTGTTGCTGCTCGTGTTCCTCTCGGTACCGGTCTATGTCGGACTCAGGAATTTTGCGTTCCTCGAGCCCTATCTGTTCCCGCTGCACCTGGCCCAGGCAGGGATGGTGGAAGAAGGCACGCGCCTGTACGGCCCGTACGCGGATGCCGGGACGCTGGAGCGGCTGAAGTCGAAGGGCGTCAAGACCGTCATTTCGCTGCTGGACCCGGAATTGCTCTACGAAGAGAGCCTCGTCGAGCGCGAGCGCAAGGACACCCAGGCGCTCGGCATGGTTTTTTACAACTTCCCGATGCGCAGCGATGACCCGGCAGATAGCCGGCTCAACGCCGCTGCGCTGGAGGGCATCAGGGCCTTGTTGAAACGCGAGCCCGGCGCTCGCGTCTACATCCACTGCTACCTCGGCAAGCATCGGTCGATGATGGTTCTGGCAGCGCTCGGAAAGGGCAGCTAGGATCGTGCCCTGAAAATCCTGACCGAGGCTTGACGGGACATGCTGACGCGACGATCACTGCTGACACTGGCCGGAACCCTGGCCTGCAGCTGGAAGTTCGTGACCGCCGATGCGGCACCGGCCGCTGCTGCAAACGCTGCCCGCACGCTGCTGTCGCCGGACGAGCCGGCCGCCAAGGCAATCGCCTATGCGGAGCTGGCGGCGAAAGTGGATCCCAAGACGAATCCGACCTGGCGCCGCGGGCAAAGCTGCGCCACCTGTGACCTGATCGAGTTCGGCACGGGCCGTGCGCGGGGTTGCAGCATCCTGCCCGGTCGCCTGGTGCTGGGGACCGGGTGGTGCAAGGCTTGGAAACTGCGCGGCAGCTGAGGCGCTGCCGCACGGTGGGACTTTACAGTCCCAGGAAGATCAGCAGCGTGTCGTTGTACATCAACAGGCGGCCGAAGAAGATCGTGCAGACCCAAGCGAGCAGGGACAACACGGCGATGACCTTCGCGGCACCCGGTGCGTCGCCGTTGGCCGGCACCGCATAGACCGCCTTCTCGAGGCCCGTGATCTGGAAGATCACCAGGTTCAGGCCAGCCACCAGCAGCGCAACCAGCTTCAACTGGAACGACAGGTTGTCGACATAGAACTCGGCGCCCGATGCCGTGCCCGTCACGAAGACGATGCCGGTCAGCAGGTTGCCGAGGAAGCCGATGATGGCGAGCGGCACGAAAGGCTGCAGCGCGCCGATGGGAAGCCGTTTGAACAGGCCGAGGATGCGCAGGTCCATCGTGCCGATGAGACCGACGATCAGCGACATGCCCACGTAGTGGGTCATTTCGCAGACAGGCCAGACCCAGGCATGGCTGTTGACGAAGTCCTGCATCGCCGGGATGGTCAGGGCGTGTGAGAGTGCTTCAAGCGTCATGGTGTTCCCCGAAATCCGTGCGCGCTTACAGGCCGAACCAGGCGGTGACCAGTTCCGGGTAGCCGGTGAGGCGACCCACGATCAGCGCAGTGGACCAGCAGAAGAGTGAGGTCCAGGCAAGCTTGCGCGCCAGCGGCGACACGGCGCCGTTTGACAGGGCGATCTCGTCCTCGAGGCAGCGCTTCTTGAGCGTCACCGCCACGATCATGCCGAGCGCCACGAAGACCAGCTTGGTCCAGAACGCAGGCATCGCCGCCATCGTCTTGGCCTCGGCGATGAAGAGCATCACGCCGGAGATGGCGTTGATCGTGAAGCCGAACCAGATCGAGACGTAGAAGCTGCGCAGTGCCGTCAGCGGGATCCCGCGCCCGAATCCCAGCAGCCGCAGGGCAATGAGCGCATTGGTGCCGACGACCATCGCGAGCCCCAGCGCATGCAGGCTGAGTACGAGCGTATAGGCGAAAATCGACGGTGACTCCCTGACCCAGATGGCCAAGGCTGAATTTTCCAGCACTTCGAGCACGGTAATGTCCCCCGCGGTTCTTGTGAAACGTGACCGCCTGACACCTGAATCCTACACGCAACCTGTCAGGGAAAGCAGCCTCGGGGAATATACGCAGACCGGCTACGGTTACTGCGGATAACAGCTTCGACCAGGGCCGACTACTGGCCGCGCAGCTTCTGCTGAAGTTCGCGCACGTAACGCACGGCATCTCCGGCGCCTTCCAGCGCGCTGGCGATCATCTCGCGCTGCTCTTCGTTCTGGGGATCGGACATGCTGAGCAACTCGAGGTTGCCCGTGATGAGTTGCAGCGACGCATTCACGTCATGCAGCAACTGCCGCGCCTCAGCGACGAGTTCTGAATCGATCATGCGGACCCCAGCTCATTGGCGACACGCGTCAGGAACTGTTCCATCTTCGTTCGACCCGAGGCCGTCAGGCGGACATGCTGACGCCGCGCGTCGGCAGGATCCTGTTCCTTGGCGATAAGCCCCATCTCCACGAGCTCTTCGATCCGGCGCAGTGCCGTGGTGACCGGACAGCTGGCCGCCAGGCAAAGGCCTCCGACACTGGTGCGACGGCCTGCGAGTTCGAGCGACATGAGTTCGGACAGCATCTCCCAGGACGCGGTGGGCAGGCGATCCTCGGGGAACACCTCGCGCCGCACGGCCTGGATCTGCCAGATGAGTCGCAGCAGTTGTTCGGCGTTCGCCGCACCCAGTGCGGGCACGGCACCTTCGCTGCCATGCATCTCGCCGGCGATCTGGCCGGCGAGCGAGGCAACCGCCTTCAGGTCCCCCACGCTGGCTGCTGCGCCCGTCTTCGGGTTCAACAAGCGGAGCGTTTCGGCGCGGGTCGTGGCGCGCGTGGCAACTTGCACCAGGTCAGCGGCGGCCAGCGGCTTCTGCAGGTATTCCGTGGCTTCGAGGCGCAGCGAATCAATCGCCGACTCCAGCGTCGCATTGCCGGTGACCACGACGAGCTGCAGCCAGGGACGGGAAACGAAACGCTCGCGAATTTGGCGCATCAGTTGCACGCCATCGATGCCAGGCATCTGCAGGTCCGTCAGCACCACACCGATATCCGGCTCCGTGTGCAGCAGCTCCAGGACCTTCGCGGGGTCGGAAGCGGTCACGCAATCGAAGCCCGCACGTTCGAGCACGCGCTCGAAGACCTGGAGAACCCGACGATCGTCATCAATGATCAAAATGCGTCGCGCGGCCGCCGCCATGACGAACTCCCCTGAGCGCTGCGCGAGCAGCCCGTTGCAAACGACCTTCCAGGGGGTCTTTGCCCCCGCATCGATACGTTACACGATCCTGACCAGAATGGAGCAGTCTGCTCAGCGCCCCCACAGCTCGCGGGAGGCCAGGGCTGCGCCAGCCACCAGCGCCTCGAACTTCGCCCACATGATGGTCGGGTGCACGCGCTGCACGTTTTCGACCTGCGCGAAGCCGCAATCCGTACCCGCGATCACGTTCTCTCGGCCCAGCAATTCCGCGAAGCGGATGATGCGGTCGGCCACGAGCCGCGGATGCTCGACCGTGACAGTGTGATGCGTGACCACGCCCGGGATCAGGATGCGGTCATTGGGCAGCTTACGCCGCTCCCAGACGCGCCATTCATGCTCGTGGCGCGGGTTGGCAGCTTCGATCGAATAAGCGCCGGCCTTCACCTGCAGGATGAGGTCGACGATATCCTCGAGCGGCGCATCGGAAATGTGTGGCAGGTGCCAGCTGCCGAAGCAGACGTGGTAGCGGACCCGATCCTCGGGGATGCCGCGCAGCGCGTGGTTCAGCGCATCAACGCGCAACTGTGCCCACTCGCGGTAGCGCGCCGGGCTTTGCCGCACGAGGTGGTCGTACATGTTGGCCAGTACCGCATCGTCGACCTGGACCAGGAAGCCCCCGGCGTGGATGGCGAGGTATTCCGTGCGCAGCGCCTCGGCGATGGCGAAGACGTATTCGTGCTCGGTGCCGTAGTACTCGTTGATCCCACCAAAGGCGGTGCTGGCCGGCGCGACCGCGGTCATGAAGACTTCGGTCGGTGACTGGCCCTGCACGGCCTCGGCCAACTCGACCACTGCGCGCTCGATGATGTCTGCTGAACGGTAGCGGATGGGCCCGATGCAGGCCTCGGTCGGGAACCCCCTCGCGGCCTGAGGAAAGGTCGCCGCGAGGTATTCGGCAAACCGCTCGCCATCGCTGCCGAGCCACTCCACCGGCCGCAACTGGTCCGGCCGCAGCTCAAACCCCTCGATGCGTTGCAGGATGTAGTTGGCCCAGTTGTTCTTGCCGAACTCGCCGTCGTTGACGACGTCGAGCCCGACGGCGATCTGCTGCGCGACGATGTCGCGGATCGACTGCGCGCGCACGGCATCCAGCGAGGCTTCATCGGCTGCACCCTCGCGCACGGCCTTGATCTGGGCCAGCAGCGCAGGCGGCCTGATCAGGCTGCCAACGTGGGTCGTCAGGATCCGGTTCTCGCTGCGCTTCATGTGCGGTGGCCTTGTGGCAAGGGATGTCAGAGCCAGGGACGGGCCCACGTGAGGCCCTCCCGCGTGTCGCCGACCGGGACGTATTCGCAACCCACGACCCCCGCATAGCCCAGCACATCGAGCTGCGCGAGCAACCAGGGAAAGTGGATCTCGCCGGTGCCCGGCTCATGCCGGCCAGGGTTGTCCGCGATCTGGATGTGCCCGATCACGGGCAACAGGTGTTCGATGGAGCGGGCCAGGTCCCCTTCCATGATCTGCATGTGATAGACGTCGTACTGCAGCTTCACGTTGGGCCGCGACACACGGCGAATGCAGTCAACGGCGTCGGCCGTCGAGTGCAGGACATAACCGGGCACATCGACCTTCGTGTTGATCGGCTCGAGCATCACGTCGATGCCCGATTCCGCGAAGCAGTCTGCGGCCCACGCGACATTGTCGACGAAGACATCCAGGCAGTCCGCCAAGGGCACACCCTGCGTCTGCAGGCCGGCCATCACGTGCACGCGTGGCGCGCCCAGTCGCTTGGCGTATCGCAATGCCAGTTCGATCCCGGCGCGGAAATCCGCCTGCCGGCCAGGAACAGCGGCCAGCCCCCGCTCGCCCCTGCCCGCATCACCCGGGGGTGCATTGATCAGCACCTGCGCCAGGCCCAAACGATCCAGCTTGTCCCGGATCGCGTCGGCAGGGACGGCATAGGGAAACTGGCATTCCACCAAGTGGAAGCCACAGCTCGCCGCAGCTTCATAGCGTTCGAGGAAAGGCAGTTCCGCGAACAGCGTGGAGAGGTTGGCGGCGAGCTTCGGCATGGTGGCGCTACCTTACCCGCGGCGATGGTAGGCTTGCCAGCGCCACCGGGCAGCTAGGGGAGAACAAGCATGAAGACCCGCATGATCGCCGTCGCCACCTTGATCGCACTGACCAGCGCCTGCGCCCAGAAGGCGCCGACCACGAGCGCACCGCAAGCGGCCGCGCAGATCGACGATGCGCGCCTTGCCAACGCAGCCAGCGAGCCGCAGAACTGGCTGGCACACGGCGGCACGCAGCTTGCGCAGCGTTACTCCGGGCTCGACCAGATCACGCCCGACAACATCGCGCAGCTCAAGCCCACCTGGTCGCTGGATTTCGATACGAATCGTGGGCAGGAAGCCACGCCGATCGTCGTGGACGGCGTCATCTACGTGACGACGGCCTGGAGCAAGGTCTACGCCGCCGATGCGAAGACCGGCAAGCTGCTGTGGCAGTACGACCCGAAGGTCAACGGACCCAACGCGGCCAAGAATTGCTGCGACGTGGTCAACCGTGGCGCGGCCGTCTACCAGGGCAAGGTCTTCGTGGGCACCTTCGACGGGCGCCTGATCGCGCTGGATGCTGCGACAGGCAAGCCGCTGTGGAGCACGGCGACTTTCGATCCGGAATCGATGCAGGCCATCAGCGGTGCGCCACGCGTGGGCGCCGGCCTCGTGTTCATTGGCAACAGCGGCGGTGAGTTCGGCGGCCGTGGCTTCGTCAGCGCCTACAAGGCCGATACGGGCGAGCTGGCCTGGCGCTTCTACACGACGCCGGGCGACCCGGCCAAGCCGGACGGCGCGGCCTCCGACAAGGTCATGGCCGAGAAGGTGCAGGCCACCTGGTTCGGCAAGCACAACGAATACCGCGGTGGCGGCAACGTGTGGAATTCGATCGTCTTCGATCCCGAGTTCGACCAGGTCTATCTGGCCACGGGCAATGGCTATCCCTGGGCGCGCACGTTCCGGTCCGAGGGCAAGGGCGACAACCTGTTCATCGACTCGGTCGTCGCGCTTGACGCGAAGACCGGTGAATACCGTTGGCACTATCAGGAAACGCCGGGCGACATCTGGGACTACGACTCAGTCGCCGACATGATCCTTGCAGACCTGCCACTGGGCGGCGCTGCGCCGCGCAAGGTGCTGATGCACACGCCGAAGAACGGCTTCTTCTACGTGCTGGACCGCAAGTCGGGCGAACTGCTGTCGGCGGAACCCTATATCGCCGGCATCACTTGGGCCAAGGGTGTCGACAAGAAGACGGGACGTCCGATCGAGAACCCGCTGGCTCGCTTCGACGAGCGCAAGATGCCGGTCGTCGTGAGCCCTGGCGAAGGCGGCGGCCACTCCTGGAACCCGACGGCCTTCAGCCCGAAGACGGGCCTGATGTACCTGCAGGCCACGGACCATTCCTCGGCGCGCCATATCCCGCGCCCGTCCTTCGAGTACGTGAAGGGCCTCGACAACATCGGCGTCTACCACTTCGCCACGCATGGCCCGGCCGAGCCGGAACCCAAGCCGGACCCGACGCGGCCGAAGCCAGTGCCCTATTTGCTGGCCTGGGATCCGGTTGCCAACAAGGCGGCATGGAAGACACCCGGCATGGGCAGCGCCGTGATGGCCACAGCCGGTGGACTTGTGTTCCAGGGCCACAGCCGCAACGCCGTGATGGGCGAACTGTCTGCCTATCGCGCCGACACCGGCGAGAAGGTCTGGAGCCACGAAACGCCGAACGCCATCGCTGGCGGCGTCGTGAGCTATGCGGTCGATGGCGAGCAGTACATCCTGGCAACCACGGGCGCGGGCGGTGGCCTCATCCTGGCCGCGACGCCTGACGTGCGCGAGCGCCAGCCCGGCCGTCTGGTGGCCTTCAAGCTGAACGGCACGGCGAAGCTGCCGTCGGATCCGCCGCCAGCCGGCCCCGTGAAGATCTCGACCGAGAGCTTCGCGGATACGACCGTTGCGCAGGGCAAGGATCTTTACCTGAATCGCTGCGCGCGCTGCCATGGGCTGGGCACGCATTCGCCGAACATCATTCCCGATCTGCGCCGTTCGAACGCGCTGCTGGATGCGTCGCTGTGGAAGTCCATCGTCGAGGACGGCCTGCTGCAGTCAACGGGCATGATTGCGTGGAAGTCCTACCTGCCCGTCGGTGGCGCCGAAGCGATCCGCGCCTACGTGGCCATGACGACGAAGGCCGAGGCCACGCCGGTGAAGACCCCATGACCGATGACGCCCAGGCAGCCGTTCGCAGCGATGCCGTTTATGACTACCTGCTGAGGCTGCAGGCGGATCTCTGCGCCACCTTCGGCGACGCGCTGGGCGGACACTTCGAACGTGACGTCTGGCAGCGCGAAGGCACGGACGTGTCGATCGGTGGCCGCGGCATCACCGCCGTGCAGGAAGACGGCGCCGTGATGGAGCGGGCAGGTGTCGCGCTGTCGGACGTGCGTGGCACGAAGCTGCCGCCAGCAGCAACGGCACGAAACCCGCAGCTTGCGGGCCGCAGCTATCGCGCCATGGGCGTGTCGGTCGTCATGCATCCGCGCAATCCGAACGCACCGACGAGCCACCTGAATGTGCGGTTCTTCAATGCGGGCGATGTCTGGTGGTTCGGCGGCGGCTTCGACCTCACGCCCTTCATCCCTTACGACGAGGACATCCTGTCCTGGCATCGCGCCGCGAGCGCGGCCTGCGCGCCATTCCACGAGGGGCTGTATGCGCAGGCACGCGCGACCTGCGATGACTATTTCCTCCTGAAGCACCGGAGCGAATCACGGGGTATCGGCGGCATCTTCTACGATGACCTGAACGAGCACACGCCACAGTTCGGCATGGACTGGGAGCAGGGCTTCGCGTTCATGCAGGCCGTCGGCCATGGCTATCTCGCCGCATACCGCGAGATCATCGCCCGCCGCAAGGACATGCCCTACGGTGAACGGGAACGGGCCTACCAGCTCTATCGCCGCGGCCGTTACGTGGAGTTCAACCTGGTGTTCGACCGCGGCACGCTGTTCGGGCTGCAGTCCGGCGGACGGACCGACGCGATCCTGGTATCGATGCCGCCAGCGGTGGGCTGGCGATACAAATCGCCGGACGCCGATCTCGACGCCCGGCTGCTGCCTTACCTCACCACGCGACGTGGCGAGGCCTGGCTGGGCTGACCGCCGTTACTTGAGTGGCAATTCATCTGCGCCGGTGCCTGCACCGGCCCAGACACCGTGCACCTGCTGGTTGATGCGGAACGGCAGGATGACGCGGGCCACCTCCCCATCGTTCGGACGCTGCGCATCGACGATGACCAGCTCCGAGCGCATCTCGGCGTAGTTCCCGGCAACCCCGACAAGATAGCCCTCGCCTTCCTCGCCCCGGCCTGTCGGCACGAAGGACAGCTCCTGCAGGTTGTGCGTGGGACCGGCATAGAAGCTCTCGAGTTTGCCGGTCTCCAGGTCGAAGCGGCCGTACGAGTTGTTCATCTTCGCCGGCGCGCCAGGGCCGCAGGCAGCGCGGTCATACGGCTTGGACTCGTCGCAGAACGAGGTATAGAGGTAGCGCGGCTTCAGGCTGACCACGCGCGGGTCGACCTTGCCCAGATCCACGACCGGCATCTGCCAGAGGATCTCCTCCTGCCAGCTGTCGTCCTTCGACGAAAGGTCGAGCGTGATCTTGCGGATGAAGGCCTTGGCCAGCGCCGGGTTGAACGGAGAACCGTCGACGTTCGGGAAGAACGGGAAGAAGTTGCCGTCATAGAACGGCGCATACAGCACGATCTTGTTGCCATCGTCGTAGGCATTGAAGACGTGCATGAAGCAGTGCGTCGGCCCCTTGAACCAGCGCACGTCCTTGCCATCGCCATCGCGGCGCGCCACGCCGATGTAGCCCGGCTTTGTCTGGTCCCACCACCAGTGGATCTTGCCGTCCTTGAGTTTGTCCATGCTCATCGTGTAGCCGCCGAAGGGCAGGATGACGTGGCGATGCGTGATCGCCATGTCGTGGATGAGGCTGACATAAGGCTGCTTGAAGCGCTGCTCGTGGCGTACCTGCCCGGCCTTGTCGATCGTGTAGACAAAAATGTCATCCGAGCCCAGGCCCGTGGCCTCGTAGCCATAGGCGACCATCTCGCCGGTCAGCGGGTCGATCTTCGGGTGGGCAGAAAAAGTCTGGCTCTTGTACTTGCCGTGGAAATCCCAGGTGCCCTTCGTCGCCAGGGTGTCCGGATCCGCCATGTAAGGCAGGCCGTCTTCCTTCAGGGAAAACAGCTTGCCGCCGTGCGCCAGCGGCGCCGTGTTCGACACGGTGCGGCGGTTCGGCTGCTTGAGTCCCTGTTCACGCAACGACGGATCGTCGGTGTAGGGGTTGCGGTAATAACCGTA
>CANGMU010000026.1 GCA_947454665.1 Pseudomonadota bacterium
ACGACACGAACCCGACTCGCGAAGACCAGCAGTACGTCGATTCGATCGTGGACGTGGTGCGATGGCTGGGCTACGACTGGGGCCCGAATCTCTATTACGCCTCGAACTATTTCGAGGCGATGCACCGCTGCGCGGTCGCCCTGATCGAGCGTGGCCATGCCTATGTCGACAGCCAGAGTGCCGACGAGATGCGCGCGAACCGAGGCACCCTGACGGAGCCCGGCACCGACAGCCCGCACCGGTCGCGCAGCGTGGCCGAGAACCTCGACCTGTTCGCCCGCATGCGGCAGGGCGAATTTGCGGATGGCGCCCATATCCTGCGGGCGAAGATCGACATGGCGTCGCCGAACATCAATCTGCGCGATCCGCCGATCTACCGCATCCGCCACGCCCATCACCACAACACCGGCGATGCGTGGTGCATCTATCCGATGTACACCTTTGCGCATCCCATCGAGGACGCGCTCGAGAACATCACGCATTCCCTGTGCACGCTGGAATTCGAAGACCAGCGGCCTTTCTACAACTGGCTGCTCGAGCGGCTGGTGGAGGCCGGCGTTTTCGGGGCACCGCTGCCCCAGCAATACGAGTTCTCGCGTCTCAACCTGTCCTACACGGTGCTGTCCAAGCGCAAGCTGATGCAGTTGGTCGAGGAAAAGCATGTCGACGGCTGGGACGACCCCCGCCTGCCGACGCTGGCCGGCGCCCGCCGCCGTGGCTTTCCGCCCGAAGCATTCCGCGCCTTCGCCGAGCGCATCGGCGTCTCGCGCTCCGACTCCTGGATCGACATGGGTGTACTGGAAGGCTGTGTCCGCGACCACCTGAACGAGGCGGCGCCACGTCGCATCGGCGTGCTCGATCCGGTGAAGCTGATCATCGACAACTATCCCGAAGGCCAGACCGAAACCTGCATCGCGCCGAACCACCCACAGAAGCCGGAACTGGGCACGCGCGAATTGCTGCTCAGTCGGGACCTGTGGATCGAGCGCGAGGATTTCATGCTGGCGCCCAGCAAGGGCTATTTCCGTCTCTATCCGGGCAACCGCGTACGCCTGCGTTATGGCTATGTGGTGGAGTGCACGGGCTGCGACCAGGACGCGGAAGGCAAGGTCATCGCCGTCCACTGCAACTATTTCCCAGACTCGCATTCCGGATCGCCCGGCGCCGACCAGTACAAGGTCAAGGGCAACGTGCATTGGGTGGCCACGCAGGTCGCGCACGAATGCGAAGTGCGCCTTTACGACCGCCTGTTCGGTGTCCCGAACCCGGGCGCGGGCGATCGTGATTTCCTGCTGGACATCAACCCGGAATCCAAGCGCGTCATCCGCGCCCAGCTGGAGCCAGCGCTGCAGCAGGCTGCAGCGGGATCAGTCGTGCAGTTCGAGCGCCACGGCTATTTCGTGGCCGACCGGGAAGACTCCAAGCCCGGCGCACCGGTGTTCAACCGGACGGTGACGCTGCGGGACTCCTGGGCCAAAGGCGGGCGCTGACAGCCGGGAGTTGTGTCGAAGCCCGTCATGCTCAGTCGTCCGTCGCCTGCGGTGCAGCTGAAGTTCATCCCATGCCTGCCCTAGCCCCTGGTGTCGACCCAGTCATGGCGCTCGGCCTGATCGCCCTGAGTTTCGTCACGTCCCTGATCACCGCCACGTTCTCGCTGGGTGGCGGATCGCTGATGATCTCGGCGATGGCGCTGATCCTGCCGCCGGTCACGGTCGTGCCGGTGCATGGCTGCGTCCAGCTCGGCAGCAACGTCGGCCGGGCTTGGTTGCAGCGCGCGCACATCCAATGGCACTACATCCTGTGGGTCTCGCTGGGCGCGGTGGTGGGCTCGGTCGTCGGCGGACGACTGGCCTTCGTGCTGCCGGAGAAGTGGTTCACCCTGGCGATCGGTGCTTTCGTGCTGGTGACGACCTGGCTGCCGACGCCCCGCGCACTGACGGGAAGCCGGGCCGTGCAATTCGTCGGTGGATCGATCGTGTCCGCCGTCAGCATGGTGGTCGGTGCAGCCGGTCCGCTGCTCGCGGCATTCATTCGCGGCATCCCCGACCGCCGCCAGTTGGTGGCAACGCACGCGATGCTCAACAGCCTGCAGCATGCGATCAAGATCATCGTGTTCGCCGCGATGGGATTCGTGTTCCGAGACTACGTACCACTGATCCTGCTGATGGTCGCCGGCGGATTCGTCGGTACGACAGTCGGCAGCCGGCTGCTGACCCGGGTGCCAGAGCGGGTGTTCAGGCTGACCTTCCGCCTGTTGCTGAGCGCGGTTGCCCTGGGGCTCATCCGCGAGGGGCTCACCTCGGCGGGATGACCGGCACCCACAACGCGGAATCGAAGCGCCCGCCGGCGTGGATCGTCGTGATGAATCTGCGCAGTTCGCCGCGGTCCTGCGGGTCGTTGTGCGAAATCACACCGAGGTCGTCATCGGACGCGCGCACGCGCATGACGAGACGCTCACCCGCGGCGAGCGTGATGCTCGTCGGCCAGATCTCGATGTCGAGCGCCACCGGCTCGCCAGGAACCAGTGGAAGCGCGGATGTGTGGAGGTGGACCGGGCGCCATGGCAGAGAGCACTCGCGATCAACTTCCCGGTGCGAGGCGCGCAACCAACCCATGGCCATCGGAATGGGCGCGCCCTGCGGCCCGACGCCGACGCGGATCGCACCGTTGCGATCGACGACATGGCAATGCAGGAAGACGTCCAGATCATGACCGGTCGACGACATCCAGAGCCGGGCCACCATCGGTCCGGTGAACTCAACCTCACTCGTGACCTCGAAGACGAACTGCCGTTCACCGTCATTCGCGGAATACGAGGCGGTCGACTCCTGCAGCGGAGCATCCACTGACAGCGAACCGCTCGCGACGTCGAGGAACAGCCGCCGCCACTCGGTGCGCGCAATCGGCCACGCGCTCTCATCACGCCATTCAACGCCGGTGCCGACGCGGACCGCGAGCCTCACGGCCGGATCGTTCTCTGCGCCGTTCTCGATGCCTTTGAGCCAGCGGTCCAGGAACCGCAACTGGCGCTCTTTTGCCCAGGTCTCGTAGAACGGGCCGATGTGGGTGCCCGAACTGATGATGAGCTGACGCACCGCGGACCCGGCGCGCGCGAATCCTTCGAGGATGCCGCGCTGGTGCAGGTGAAGCGAGCCCCAATTCCCGGCGGCCAGCACCGGAACCTCGATGTTCTCGAGCAACGGCGTGCGCTCGCGGTACCAGGCGTCGATGAACTCGCGCCCGCGCATTTCCTCGAGCAGTACGACTTTGTCGGCAGCCGCATCGTGCTGCTGCGGGACGATCTGCAGGTCCCACCACAGCTTCAGGAAGCTGTTGGCCAGGATGCCCCCATGTCGTCCGAACTCGCGGTAGGCATCCGACGCACCCTCCCACGGCACGATCGCCGCGAGATGCGGTGGCCGCTGCGCGGCGACGAGCCACTGCAGCATCGCGAGCCAGGAGATGCCAAGGCTGCCCACCTTGCCGTTGGACCATGGTTGAACGCCGGCCCACTCGATGACGTCGTAGAACCCTGCGACCTCCGCAGGACCGAGAAGATCGAGCCTGCCCGGCGATTTCCCGGTGCCCGGTGAGTCCGCGCGGACCAGCGCATACCCGCGGGTTGTCCACCACTCCGGACTCGGCGTTTCCCAGACCGCGTGCGGCTCCTGGTCAGCCTGCTCATAGAGCGGATAGCGGTCCGGCCAGTGAACATCCTTGCCGTAGGGACTCATCGTGGCAATGACAGGCCACGGACCTTCGCCGTCGGGGGTGAAGACATTCACGCTGACGAAGCTGCCGGAACGGGCTGGCACCGACGTGTCGCGTTCGATCTTCACTTTCCGCACATTTCCGCGTCGATCATCGCTTCGATCCTGCGATGCCTGAGATCGGATGACAATACGCGCGGGATGGAGGAGCAATTGCAGGGGGCGCGGGTGCCGGGCAGACTGGCTCCTTGCGTTTCGCGCACGGAGTATGGAATCCGATGTTCCGCCCCAGACTGTCCCGCAGCCTCGCGCTGGTCGCGCTGCTGCTGTGCGCCCCCGGGTATGCGCCGGCGCATCATTCCTTCGCCATGTTCGACCGTGATCGGACGATCGTCATCTCCGGCGTGGTCCGCGAGTTCCAGTGGACGAATCCGCACTCGTGGATCCAGGTCACCGTGACGGACGCAGCAGGCAAGGTGACGGAATGGAGCCTGGAAGGCGGCAGTCCGGGCATCCTTAGTCGCAACGGCTGGAAGCGGAACGCGCTGGCGGCGGGCGACAAGGTCACCATCGAGATCTACCCACTCCGAAGCGGCGAGCCCGGCGGCAGCTTCATCGAAGTCACCAAGGCCGATGGTTCGAAGCTCTTCTACCATGGCTAATCGCGGCATCGCTTGCGCAGCCACCGTGCTGCTCGCCGTGGCGGGGAATGCACTGAGCGCGGCAACGCCTCTGCGCCCTTCGCGCGCGCCTTTCGACCTCTCCGGCGTCTGGATGAACGACAACACGCTGGATGAGCGCATGAAGCGCGAGGGCCGGATGCGCCAGACCGCAGAGGAACTGCGTGCCGTGCCGGCTGCGCCTGAAGCGCCGCCCCTCACGCCGCAATACCTCGAGATCCACAAGCGCATGCAGCTCGAGGCGCAGAAGCTGGCGGAAGGCGCTGCTGGCTGCGAATGGCCCGGCATGCCGACGATCATGACCTACCCGTACCCCTTCGAGGTGTTGAGCACGCCTGGCCGCATCACCTTCCTGTTCGAGGCGGAGAGCCAGGTACGCCGGATTTTCCTGAACCGAAAGCAGCACCTGGATCCGGAAGATCTCGATCCTTCCTACAACGGCGACTCCATCGGCCGCTGGGAAGGCAGGACGCTGGTCATCGACACGATCGGTTTCAACACGCGCAAGCCTGTGCGCGGCCTGCCCCACAGCGAACAGATGCGGATCGTCGAGCGCCTCACGCCCATCGACGCCAACACGATCCGCAACGAAATGACGATCACGGATCCAGAGGCCTTCACCAAGCCGGTCGTGATCAACGTGCAGTACTCACGGCGCCCAGACTGGCGCATCCGCGAGTATTCCTGCGCGGAGAACAACCGGGATGCGCCGGATGCCTCGGGTCAGCGGAGCGGAGCCGTCGTTCCGGCGAGATAAGCCGCCAGCATGCCCCCTCCGAGGGGCAGCAGATTGACCCTGCGGCGAGGCCTGCGAGAGACTGCCGCATCGACTTTCCCCAAGGTTCCCATGAACAAGCTTTCCCTGCTGCTGGCTGGTGGCCTGCTGGCCTGCGGCGCATCGGCCGCCCCCCTGAAGTCCGGCATCGACCTGCAATTCGTGGACGCGAGCGTCCGTCCCCAGGACGATTTCTACCAACACGTCAACGGCCGCTGGCTCGCCACCACGGAAATTCCGGCCGACCGTGGACGCTACGGCTCCTTCGACAAGCTCAACGACGACACGCAGGAACAGCTGCGCGCAATCATCGAGAACCTGGTCAAGGCGCGCACGGCGCGCACGGCCGATGAGCAAAAGCTGGTCCACCTGTACACAAGCTTCATGGACGAGGCTGCGATCGAGGCTACAGGCGTCACGCCGCTGCTGCGTCCGCTGGGCCGCATTGATGCGACCAAGGACAAGGCGGAATATTTCACCTTGGCAGGCCACTACAACCGGGTGGGCGTGCAGACCCTGTTGCAGGGGGCTGTGCACCAGGACGCCAAGGATTCGTCCAAGTACGTGCTGGACCTGGGCCAGAGCGGCCTGGGTCTGCCCGACCGCGACTATTACCTGCAGGACGAGCCTCGCTTCAAGGCCATTCGCGAGCAGTACCTGGCGCACATCGGCCGCCTCATGTCGCTGGCTGGTGTGCCCAACGCCGACACTCAGGCCCGCCTGGTGCTGGACTTCGAGACCGCCGTGGCCCGCATACAGTGGTCTCGCGTCGAGAATCGCGATCCGGTCAAGACCTACAACGTGGTGGCAGTGGCCGACCTCTCCAAGCTGGCACCCGGCTTTGGCTGGCAGGCCTACCTCGCCGAACTGGGCGCGGCTGCCAAAGTCAGGAGCGTGGTCATCAGCCAACCGAGCTACTTCACAGCCCTGGACACCTTGCTGCAGCAGACGCCACTGTCGACGCTGCAGGCCTATCAGCGGTGGAAGGTCTGCAGCAGCTTCGCGCCGCTGCTCAACAAGGCCATGGTCGAAGAACGTTTTGCCTTCGCCGGCAAGGTGCTGCGCGGCATCGAGCAGGAGCAGCCGCGCTGGAAGCGCGGCGTGTCGCTCGTCAACGGCGCGATGGGCGAGGCCCTGGGCAAACTGTATGTCGCGCGGCACTTCCCGCCCGCATCCAAGCAGCGTATGGACGCGCTTGTGGCCAACCTCGTCAGCGCCTACCGCAACAGCATCAATACCCTGGCTTGGATGGGGCCCGATACGCGCAAGCGTGCCCAGGCCAAGCTGGCCAAGTTCAGCGTCAAGATCGGCTACCCCGACCACTGGCGCGACTATGGTCCGCTGCAAGTGACGGCCGGCAACGTCACGCTCAATGCCGTCAACGCTGCCGAGTTCGAGTTCCAGCGCAACCTCGACAAGTTGGGAAAACCCATCAACCGCGACGAATGGGACATGAGTCCGCAGACCGTCAATGCCTACTACAACCCCGAGCAGAACGTCATCGTGTTCCCGGCCGCCATCCTGCAACCGCCGTTCTTCAATGCGCAGGCCGACGATGCGGTCAACTACGGCGGGATCGGTGGCGTCATCGGCCATGAAATCAGCCACGGCTTCGATGATGAGGGCAGCCAGTACGACGGTGATGGCAACCTGGTGGGCGTCCCCGGCTGGTTCACGCAGCAGGACATCGAGCGCTTCCAGACGCGCACCAAAGCGCTGGTGGCGCAGTACGCGGCGGTAGAGCCGGTGGCTGGCCTGCATATCAATGGCGAACTGACGTTGGGCGAGAACATTGCCGACAACTCGGGCCTGGCCATTGCCTACAAGGCCTGGCAGCTTTCGCTAAAGGGGAAGGCCTCGCCGGTCATCGACGGGATAAGCGGCGCGCAGCGCTTCTACTATGGCTGGGCTCAAGTGTGGCGCAGCAAGACCCGGGAGGCCCAACTCGTCGTGCAAGTGAAGTCCGACCCGCACTCTCCTGGCCAGACGCGCGGCTCGCTGCCGCCCACCAACCAGAACTCTTTCTTCGAAGCCTTCAACATCAAACCCGGCGACAAGATGTTCCGTGCACCGGCGGAACGGGTCACCTTGTGGTGATGCGCAGGGACCGGTCTTGTGCCGGTCTTTGTCCGGCTGACGGTCGGCATAGTTGGAAGGATTTTCACGCTCCCGGGCAGGCCGCTGTGCGCTCCATAGTGGATATCAAACAGGGCTGTCCCATGTCACTGGTCCCCAGAGTCTCCTGAACACCGTGGACACGCCGCAGCCTGCCATTGAGCTCCGCGCCGCCAGCAAACGCTTCAGGAACGGGGTGCATGCGCTGACGGACTGTTCGCTGCACGTCAACAGCGGGGAATTCGTTTCGCTCCTGGGGCCTTCCGGCTGCGGCAAGAGCACCGTGCTGCGCCTGGTTGCGGGGCTGGACCAACCCACCGGGGGCACAGTCCATTCGCCAGCCCTGCAAGCCGCGGAATCGGACACGGCCTATGTCTTCCAGGAGCCGGCCCTGCTGCCCTGGGCCAACGTGTCCGACAACGTGTGGCTGCCTTTAAGGCTCGCCGGCCATTCCCGCGACGCCTCACAGGATCGCATCACGGCAGCCCTGCGGGGCGTTGGCCTGCAGGACTTTGGCGCTGCCTATCCGGCAGAGTTGTCAGGGGGCATGAAAATGCGTGCTTCAATTGCCCGCGCATTGATAACCCGGCCGCGCGTGTTGCTGATGGACGAGCCCTTCGCTGCGCTGGATGAAATTACGCGCAGCCGCCTCAACCACGACTTGCTTGCACTCTGGGCTGCCCAGGGCCCGTCGGTGTTATTCGTGACCCATAGCGTGTATGAATCCGTGTTTCTCAGCCAGCGCGTACTGGTGCTGGGCCAGCGGCCCGGGCGGGTCGTGGCCGAGATCCGCATCGACGAACCGTATCCGCGCAGCTCCGCATTTCGCCACTCCACCAGATACCTGCATGCCTGCGCCGAACTCTCCGCCGCGCTGGAAGCGGCCTACGGGGAACTCGCGTGACTGCACATCGCCTGCTGCCCGCACTCACGCTGCTGTCGCTGCTGTTGGGCTGGGAACTCCTGGTCCGCCTGGCAGACATCCCCCACTACACCCTGCCCGCGCCCACCTTGGTCGCACAAACGTTGTGGGCGAATCTCGGGTCGCTCGCCGGCAGCTGGTGGTTCACCGTCAAAGTCACCTTCAGCGCACTGGCATTGGCCTGCGCGGGTGGCGTGCTTATCGCTGCGGTATTCGCCCTCTCGCCCGCCATTGAGGCTGCCCTGTTTCCGGTTGCCGTCATTCTGCAGGTCACCCCACTGGTCGCCATCGCGCCGCTCATCCTCATCTACATCGAAAGCACCACGGCAGCGCTGCTGCTGTGCGCATGGATAGTGGCGTTTTTTCCCATCCTTTCGAACACGGTCTTGGGCCTTCGAGCCGCCGATGCCAACCTGCGTGACCTGTTTCGCCTCTATCGCGCCACGCCATGGCAGCGCCTTCGCCTGCTGCTCACCCCGACCGCACTGCCCTATTTCCTGGGGGGTCTGCGCATTTCGGGCGGATTGAGCCTCATCGGTGCGGTCACGGCGGAAATGGTGGCTGGTGCCGCAGGCCGCGAGACCGGCCTGGCCTCGCGCATTCTTGAGGCCAGCTTCCGCACCGAGACGCCCAAAATGTTCGCGGCACTCCTGTTGCTGGTCTTTACCGGCATGCTGATCTTCTGGGCCTTCAACGCCCTGTCCCACCACTTGCTGCGCGCGCGGCAAAAAAACGGATGACTCCATGCAGCACCACTGCTTCGCCCTGCTCGCGCTTCTCTGCTTCTCCAATGCGCAGGCCATTGACCGCGTCACCTTTGCCACCAACTGGAAAGCGCAAGCCGCACATGGCGGCTTCTACCAGGCCGTGGCAGATGGCAGCTATAGCCGGCATGGCCTGGAGGTCAAGATCCTGCAGGGCGGTCCGCAGGTAAACAACCGACCCCTGCTGCCCGCCGGCCGCATCGACTTCCTGATGACGGGCAACCTGCTGCACAACTTTGACAACGTCAAGAACGGTGTGCCGACCGTCGTAGTGGCTGCGATATTCCAGAAAGATCCGCAGGCGCTCATCGCGCATCCGGGGCAGGGCTACGAGAAATTCGAGACGCTCAAGAACGCGCCGGTGGCGCTGATTGCCAAGGACGCCCAGTTCACCTGGTGGCAGTGGTTGAAGGCGACCCATGGTTTCCGGGACGAAGCCCTGAAACCCTACAACTACAACCTGGGCCCTTTCCTCGCCAACAAAAAAGCCCTTCAGCAGGGCTATTCGGTGGCCGAGCCGATCTATGTCGAGGCACAGGGCGGCTTCAAGCCTGTTGTCCACCTGCTGGCCGACCATGGCTTCTCCACCTACTCCACGCTCATCGAAGCACGCGTCGAGACGGTGCGCAGCAAACCGGATCTCGTGCAGCGTTTCGTCGATGCCTCCATCGAAGGTTGGGTGAACTATCTCTACGGCAACCGCAAGGCCGCTGATGCCCTGATGGTCAGAGACAACCCGGAGATGACACAGGCGGAAATTGATGCGGCCGTTGCGCTGATGAAATCGCAAGGCATCGTTGATTCAGGCGAATCGCTGCAACGAGGCATCGGGGCAATGTCCGATGCGCGCATCAGGGATTTCTACGGGCAAATGGTCAAAGCCGGTCTCTACAAGGCCGGCGATGTCGATCTGACCAAGGTTGCCACCCTGCAGTTCGTCAACCGCAACGTCGGCGCCACACTCAAAGCCAGATTGGCTTCAAAGTAATCACCGCGTCGACCGCCTGAGCGGGCAGCGAAGTAGCGCTGCGATCGCCTGTTTGAATTGCGGCAATTCCGGCTCGACGCTGCTGTCGAAATACGCCGTGACCTTGCCCGCGGGCGTGCTCCCGAACGGCCAGACCGTTCGGGTTTGCCCGCGAAGGGGAAATTACTGAATAATCGGTCGGCAGCTGCTGCTGATACACGTAGATCGCCGGAAAAGCGACACATCCAGTTGAGGGGGCCTGATTCCATGCGAATGAGCCATCGTCTGATCCATCTCTCGGTACTGGCTACCGCGATGTTCTCCTTTGCTACCCAGGCCGAGGAAGCCGTGAAGAGCGGTGCGTGGTCAAATCCGTCCACGTGGTCCCGTGGCGCAATCCCAAAGGCAGGCAGCAAGGTCACCATTGGCGATCGTATGAACGTCGTGCTGGACGTCAGCCCCCCTGCCCTGAACGGCATAACCGTCAACGGAAAACTCAGCTTTTCCGATAAAGCCGACCTGGAATTGAGCACCGAATGGATCATGGTGCACGGCGAACTCGCGATCGGCACCGAGGCAAAGCCTCACACCCACAGGGCCACCATTACGCTCACCGACAACGTGAAAGATGAGCAGCTCATGGGCATGGGTGACCGCGGCATCATGCTCTCGGGCGGCACCCTGAACCTGCATGGCAGCCGCACCAACACCTGGACCAAACTGGCCAAGACAGCCAAGGCCGGCAGCAGTTCGATCGAGGTGTTGGACGCCTCGCACTGGCAGGCTGGCGACGTGATTGTGCTCGCCTCCACGGACTACAACCCGCGTCAGGCAGAGACCCGCACCATTGCCTCCATCAGTGGCAACAGCATCACGCTGAACAAGCCCCTTGAGTACATGCACTTCGGCCAGATCACCTTCGATGTGGACGAGCGCGGCGAGGTGGGCCTGCTGACCCGCAACATCAAGATCCAGGCATCCGAAGACGCGGCAACCTCGTATTTCGGTGGCCACATCATGGCGATGGTCACCAGCAAGATGTACGTCGAAGGGGTCGAACTCAACCGTATGGGCCAGCACCTGGAACTGGCTCGTTACCCGATCCACTGGCATCTGGTCGGCGACGCCGGCAAGGGTCAGTACATCAAGAATGCGTCCATCCACGACACCTACAACCGCTGCGTGACCGTGCACGGCACGAATGGTGTGCGGGTCGAAAACAACGTGACCTACAACATCGTGGGTCACTGCTTCTTCCTCGAAGACGGCATCGAGCACGGCAATGAGTTCGTCAGGAACCTCGCCATCCAGATCAAATGCCATCCCACCAAGCCCTGCGTCCCGATGAATCTCGCCGCCAACGGAGAGATCAGCGGGAGTCGCCAGGCCATCCGGCAAGCCAGCTTTTCCGGCAAGGACACCCTGCTGCCCTCGGACAACACGGTGACGGCTTACTGGATCACCAACCCGGACAACGCCTTCATCGACAACGTGGCTGCCGGTTCCGATGAGACCGGCTTCTGGTTTTCACTGCCGATGCACCCGCAAGGCGCGTTTGCAGGCTCGGACACCGCCAAGAATGTCTGGCCGCGCCGAACGCCGCTGCGCGCATTCAGGGGCAATGTGTCCCATTCGAACTTCGACGGGTTCATGATTGACCGGCACATCAACGAAGACAACACCTTCGGCCTGGCCTCCATTCCGTTGCTGCCGCTGGCAGATCCCAACGATCTGGAGAGCGACGTGCTGGAGTCGCACTTCGAGAGTCTCACCAGCTACAAGAACCGCAATGGCGGCCTCTGGGGTCGGGGAGACCTTTACGTCTACAGCAAGGCGAAATTTGCCGACAACGCCATTGGCCTGACGCATTCCGCGGGCGACGTCGGCAGCTCGCGTTTTCATTCGAGGCTGGTTGATTCGCTGGTCGTGGGCGAAACCGAGAATATCGGCAACCCCACGACAGCCGAGGAAATCGCCTATGGCCGCAGCCTGCCGAAGCCTCCCATTCCGGATTTCCCCATCCGCGGCTATGAATACTATGACTACCGTGGTGAGGTGGTGAACACGACCTTCGTGAACTTCCAGGACAACGGCAGGAGAAAAACCGGCGCGCTGTCCTTCCTGCTGTTCACAAGCGCGGGGCTCAGTACGGGAAGCTCGATCAGCGCTGCGAAATTCGTCAATGCCAAGCCCGTCTATTTCCCGAAATTCGACACCCGATTCGATAACGACAACCGCGGCGGCAGCGCCTACCGGACCCTGTCGATCCACGACCTGGACGGCTCGGTGACCGGTGTCCCCGACTCCCACATCATGCTCCACGACGGCGAGAACGACAGCGTCGTCACCGACAACACCTGCAAGATCGAGCCGACGTGGAACGCCTCGGTGTGCAAGGGTGATGTGGGCCGTCTGAATCTCTCCGACAGCCGAGGAGAACTGCCGCGCACGGTCAATCTCGAATCGCGGACCGCGCGGTATGCACTGCTGGGTGCGATCGGTGGGACGACTCCAGACGACCCCCTCGTCAAGTCTCAACGTGCTGCGCTGTTTACTCGACGCGCTCCGCAGGCGCCCATCGCGCTGGTTCGCGACGGCAAGGAATTCAAGATCTCCGGCGACCAGAGCACCGTGAAGGCCGGCACCGAGATCCAGGTCAAGACCGAGAGGAAGGAAGTCACCCTCAGTCTGGCGGAAATGGATCAGGGCTCATGGGTCGTCTTTGAATTCCCGGGCTTCGCCAACGCAGCCTCCGGAAAGCAACAGGGCAGCTTGAACGCCTTGCGCCAGGCCAAGGAAACGTCCTGGTTCAGGGACGGGGCGGCCCTCTGGGTCAAACTGGTGGCTGCCCCTCCGGTCAGTCAGATCATTCGTCCCACGGACCTGCAAGTCAGCATGACGGTCAGCCGATAAAAACGGAGCAGGGCGTGCGGGAACCACACCACCTGCACGCCAGTGGCGACATCGCACATCGAAAGCCCGCAGCGATCGACGCTCAGCGCAGCAGCGCAGCGATGGCTTGATTGAGCTGCGGCGACTCCGGCGTGACGCTGCTGTCGAAATAGGCAGACACCTTACCGGCGGGGGTCACCAGGTATTTATTGAAGTTCCACCCCGGCTCACGCTGCTGACGTGCCAGCTCGGCGAACACCGGGTTGGCACGTCGACCGGTGACCGCCGATGCCGACAGCATGGTGAATGTGACACCGTAGTTCAGATAACACACCTCGGCAGTCTCGGCTTCGTCCTTGGCCTCCTGCTGGAAGTCGTCCGACGGAAAACCCACTACCACCAGGCCCTGGTTCTTGTAGCGCTCGTGCAGCGCCTGCAGTCCCTTGAATTGCGGCGTGTAGCCGCAATGACTCGCGGTGTTCACGATCAACAGCGGCTTGCCGGCGAAATCGCGGCATAGATTGACCTTGCCGCTGCTGCGCAACTTGCGAAATTCATGGTTCAGAAAGGCCGGACATGCGGTCGATGTCGTCGCCGCTGAAGACGGGAGTGGGGCAGCTTTGACGTCGGCCTGCGGCTGCGGGACGGCGAGTGCCGCACTCGCACCGAGCATCGAGCACGCCAAGCTGACGAAGGTTTTTGCCATGAACTTACCCTCACTGATCGTAAATGATTGGCCACAGAGCCACTGACCCCTGCAAGCCTGACCCCGCGAATATCCCAGCGCCGCGACAGACTTAAGTCCTTTCAGCCATCACGCTGAGCAACTCACCGCCCTCATCGACCTCGCCGGCAAGCTCGATCGGTTGGCAGCAGACCTGGCAATCCTCGATGTAGCGGAATGAGCCGGCGGACAGGTCCATCACCGTGTCGATCGACTCGCCGCAAAACGGACACTGCACGGCAACGAGTCGGGTGGGCTCACCAGCGCCCGCTCCCGGCTCGAACACCGGCTCCAGCCCATAGATCTCGTCGATCGCCTGCGCGTCGTAGAGAGCTGGCGACGACTTGGCGGGACGTGTCCGAGCGTTCATGGCAAGAACGTTACCTCAACCTGACTCGGCGGCGCCGAATCCTTCCCCGTCGAGCCTGGCCGGCTGGCCTGCCGCCTGTTTGAGGGCTACCAAGTCTGCTTTATGATCCGAGAATGAAAACATACCGCATCATCCTCGCGCTGGCCGCCAGCCTGTTTGCCACCGCCCTGCCCGCCGCCGCGCCACCCCCGCCGCCGGGACTGGCATTCGCCTTTGAGCTGCGGGCCAAGGTCGCCGACCCGGTCATCATCGGGCAGATCCCGCATGGCCTGCGGCGCATCGTCGCCATCACCGGAGGTACGGTGAGCGGCCCTGACATGCAGGGCGAAGTGGTGCCCAACAGCGGTGCCGACTGGCAGATGATCCAGCCCGACGGATTCTCGGAGCTGGACACGCGCTACACGCTGCGCACCAGCAAGGGCGAGCTGGTGTACGTGCAGAATGCAGGCATCCGGCACGCACCGCCCGAGGTGATGAAGCGCCTCAACGCCGGCGAGGTCGTCGACCCGAAGCTGGTGTATTTCCGCACGGTGGCGAAGTTCGAGACCACGGCGGAAGGCCTGAAGTGGCTGACCCGCAGCGTGTTTATCGGCGTCGGCGAGCGCTCCCCGAACGAAGTGATCGTGCGCTTCTACCGGGTGGAGTGACTGCCGCCCAGGACGGCGACCTGCCAGGTCGTTGACCCGCCCCGCCCCACGGAAGCTTTGGCGCAACGAGGCGCCGTGGAGCTTCGAGATCGCGCCAGCGGCCGAGATGATCGGGCGCGGCGCGATGACCGTTTCCTGAAGAAGCCACCCCGCTTGTTCGACTCCTCGTCGAAGACTTAGAAGAATAGACAGCTGGTGACTCGCGCCTGACCTGCAGGTCGTTGCCACCGGGGGCTCGAGGAAGGAACGTTCTTCCGTGCTCACCTGGCAGCCTGTTCCATGGCCCCGGCGGATGTTCTTCGCCTCAATCGGTGTAGCGCCACCTCATTGGCTCGACTACCGCCGCACCAAAAACGAATGCGACTGATCCATCAGGTCGCACTCCGCGTGCTTCTTGCCTACCACTTCTATCCATCTTGTGCCGTTCGAGACGCGCTAGCGCGGACGCAGCCGTCTTGCGATCCGTTGGTACAGGGGTTGCATAGCCGAACTGCCGGCAAGGTGGAAGCTACGCTGCGAAGGATGAGCGACCGGCGCAGGTAGTGACAGCGAACCGCGCAACAACTTGATCGTTCAACCAACGGCCCCTTGAGGATTTTGTTTGGCGTCGAATTTTTTCGTGATGATTCGCTCAAGGCTTTCCATTCACGAGGGTGCGATGAACAAGCGCAAGCACATGCCGTCGATGACGCGGCGGCAGATGATCTCGATGGTCGGTGCGCTCGCAGGCTCCGGCGCGAGCTACAAGGTGATGGCACAGATGGGGCTCGCGGATGCTTCGCCCGTCATGTCCCGAATTCCCGGATCGACCCGCGCACGCCCGGGCTCATCGGTGCTCGTGCTGGGCGGTGGAGTCGCCGGCATGTCGGCTGCGATCGAACTCAGCCGTGTCGGCTACAAGGTCACGCTGCTGGAACACAACAAACGGCCGGGTGGCCGTTGCTGGTCGATCCGCGGCGGTGACGTCATTCCCGAACTGGGTGGCGCGACGCAGACCTGCGAATTCGACAAGGGGTTTTACCTCAACCCGGGCCCCTGGCGGATTCCTTATGACCATCGCAACCTGCTGAGTTACATCCATGAGCTTGGGGTGCCGCTTGAAACGCAGGTACAGACCAGCCACAACACGCTGCTGCATTCCACGCGGGCGTTTGACGGCAAGCCAGTGCGTGTAGGGACCGCGGGCAATGCGTTCAGCAGTAGCGTTGCCGAGTTGTTGGCCAAGTCGACCAGACAAGGCGCACTCGACCAGGTCGTTAGCAAAGAAGACCAGGAAATGCTGCTCGAAGCGATGCGCAGCTGGGGCCAACTCGACGCGGATTACACCTACCGCGGCGGCCGCAAGGACGATCACCTGATGCCCGCCAAGGCCATCACCCGCGAGGAACTGCTGAAATCCGGCTTCTGGAGCCAGATGCAGCTTGCCGATGACTACCACGACATCCTGATGCAGCCCGTCGGCGGCATGGACCGAGTTGCCTACGCCCTGTACGGCGCAGCCAAGGACATGGTGCGCCTGAATTCTCGGGTGACGTCCATCCGCCAGGACAGCAAGAAGGTCAGCGTGACCTATGTCGATGCGGACACGGGTGCCAATCAGCAGACTGTGACTGCCGACTGGTGTGTGTGTGCGATGCCGCTGACGGTGCTCAGCCAGATGGAGGTGCAGGTCGGCGCAAAAATCGCCGCCGGCATCCGCGGCGTCCCTTACAGCCCTGCGATCAAAATCGGCCTGCAGATGAAGCGCCGCTTCTGGGAAGAGGACGACCGCATCTATGGTGGCATCACCTACACCGACCTTCCCATTCGGCAGATCAGCTACCCGAGCGCGGACATGGGGACCAAGGGCAAGGGGGTGCTACTGGGCGCCTATGTCATCGGCAACGCCTCCGCCTACGAGTTCACTGCCCTATCGCCGCAGGAGCGCGTGAAATGGGCCGTGAAATTCGGCAGCCAGATCCATCCACAGTACGAGAAGGAATTCGAGAACGGCGTGGCCATCGGCTGGCATCGGCAACCCTGGATCATGGGCTGCTCCGCTGCCTGGGGCGGCGACCTTCGCACCAAGCACTACGAGAACCTTCGGCAGATCGATGGCCGCATCGTGTTTGCCGGCGATCACCTCTCGAACCTCGTCGCCTGGCAGGAAGGTGCGCTGACGTCGTCGCTGGACGCCGTGGCACGCCTGCACCAGCGCGCCCTGTCGGCCTGAACCAGGAGTCGAAGTCATGAACCTGATCCAACCGATCCGCACGGCGTTCTGTGCCGCCGCTCTGATCTCCGCGACACTTTCTCCCTTGGCCCTTGCCGAGAGCCCGCCAGCCGATATGCCGTTCGTTCCGAGCGCAGGTGGGCGCAATGCACGCCTGCCATTGGCAGAGGGAAAGGAGATCTATTCGCATATTTGCCAGGGCTGCCACATGGCAGATGGTAGAGGCGGCAGTTTGAGCCCCGCGGCTTACCCGGCTCTGGCGAGCAATGCCAAACTTGCCGCCAAGGTCTATCCGGCACTGGTGGTCATCAATGGCCAGGGTGCCATGCCAGCGTTTGGTACGTTGTTGAGCGACGAACAGATCGCCGCCGCGGTCAACTATGTTCGCACCACGTTCAGCAACACCTATGCCGATTCCATCGCCAGCGGCGAGGTTCGCAGCCTGCGTCCTGCGGGCCAGACTGCGCCGACGGACCTGCGCGGTCGTTAACGGTACTCCCAACTCACGGAGAGTCATGCCATGCAATTGAAGTTGTTCATCCGCGCGCTGGTTTTCCCTGCCTTTGCACTCACCCTCCAGCCCGTATCGGCCGCGGATGTCATCCGCAACGGCAATGAGCCGGGCCGCCCGAT
>CANGMU010000027.1 GCA_947454665.1 Pseudomonadota bacterium
ACGAGGTTCACGAAGAAGTCCGTCGTCAGCTGCCCCGGCCGACGGGTGAACGCACCGTTCGGACTGACGCCGTGGTTGGCGCCCAGCACGCGCAGCCCGCCCACCAGCACCGTCATCTCGGGCGCGGACAACGTGAGCAACTGCGCCCTGTCGATGAGCATCTCCTCGGGCGACACGCGGAACGCCTGCTTGCGGTAGTTGCGGAAGCCGTCGGCGACAGGCTCCAGCACGGCGAAGGACTCGGCATCCGTCTGCTCGGCCGTGGCGTCCGCACGACCCGGTGCGAAGGGGACCTCAACGGCGTGGCCCGCTGCCTTCGCTGCCGCCTCCACGGCCGCGTTGCCAGCCAGGACGATCAGGTCGGCGAGCGAGACCTGCTTGCCGCCCGAGGCCGTCGCATTGAACCGAGCCTGGATGGCCTCGAGAACGCCGAGCACCTTCGCCAGTTGCGCAGGCTGGTTGACCTCCCAGTCCTTCTGCGGCGCGAGCCGGATGCGCGCGCCATTGGCACCGCCTCGCCGGTCGCTGCCACGGAAGGTGCTGGCGGAGGCCCAGGCCGTCGACACCAGTTCGCTCACCGAAAGCCCTGACGCAAGCACCTGGGCCTTGAGCCCCTGTGCATCGTGGACATCGATCAAGGCATGGTTCACCTCGGGCAGCGGGTCCTGCCAGAGCAAGTCCTCCGCAGGCACCTCCGGTCCGAGATAGAGGCACTTGGGGCCCATGTCGCGATGCGTGAGCTTGAACCACGCCCGCGCGAAGGCATCCGCGAACTCCTCCGGATTGTCATGGAAGCGCCGCGCGATCTTTTCGTACGCAGGGTCGAAGCGCAGCGCGAGGTCCGCCGTGGTCATGTGCGGCGGATGCTTGCGACCCGGCTCGTGCGCATCGGGAATCATGTCCTCGGGCGCCACGTTCTTGGCGCGCCACTGGATCGCGCCCGCCGGGCTCTTCACCTGCTCCCATTCGTACTTGAAGAGCACGGTGAGGTAGCCCATGTCCCAGCGCGTGGGATGAGGCTTCCAGGCGCCCTCGAAGCCGCTGGTGGTGGTATCGGCGCCCTTGCCGCTGCCATGCCGGTTCGCCCAGCCGAAGCCGATCTGTTCGAGGGGCGCACCTTCGGGCTCCGGACCGACAAGCGCAGGGTCGCCGGCGCCGTGCATCTTGCCGAAGGTGTGGCCACCGGCAACGAGTGCAACGGTCTCGTAATCGTTCATGGCCATGCGCGCGAAGGTCTCGCGCACGTCACGCGCCGAGGCGAGCGGATCGGGGTTGCCGTCCGGGCCCTGCGGGTTGACGTAGATGAGGCCCATCTGCACCGCGGCCAGCGGATTTTCCAGCTGGCGATCAGCGCCATACCGGCTGTCGGGCTTGTCGCTCGTCGCGAGCCATTCCTTTTCGGCGCCCCAGTAGATGTCCTCTTCAGGCGCCCAGATATCCGCGCGACCACCGCCGAAGCCAAAGGTCCTGAAGCCCATCGTCTCCATGGCGACGTTACCCGCCAGGATGAAGAGATCTGCCCAGGAAATGGCGTTGCCGTATTTCTGCTTGATGGGCCAGAGCAGTCGCCTGGCCTTGTCGAGGTTGCCGTTGTCGGGCCAGCTGTTCAGCGGCGCAAAGCGCTGGTTGCCCGTATTGGCGCCGCCTCGTCCATCCGCCGTGCGATAGGTGCCGGCGGCGTGCCAGGCCATGCGGATCATGAGACCGCCGTAATGGCCCCAGTCGGCGGGCCACCACGGCTGGCTGTCGGTCATCAGTGCCGCGAGATCCTTCTTGAGCGCTGCGAAATCGAGCGTCCTGAAGGCCTCGGCGTAGTCAAAGTCCGGATCCATCGGGCTGGATGCCGGCTGGTGCTGATGCAGGATGGCGAGGTTCAACTGGTTAGGCCACCAGTTGGCGTTCGACTGCGTGCCCTGCTGCGCGCGGGCTCCGCCGGCGGCGTGGAAAGGGCACTTCGAGAGGTCTGCTGAGCTGCTCATGGGAGTCTTCCTTTTCCGGAGGTTCAGGGTAGGTCACGTCCTGACGAAGATTCGCATCGACCGCCGAAATCGCAAAAATGATTGTTTGTATCTTTTCGATAGATGGAACCTATCTAAAGTTCCAGGGCCCGGCATTCGCTGGGGAGATGGCGAGCATACGACCGCACGGCAACTCCCGAAGCAGGGACACAGTCGGGAGCCCAAAACAAAAAGCCCCCATGAAGGGGGCTTTTTGTTTGATATGGCGGAGAGGGTGGGGTTGCTCGCGGCTGCACCGCTCGTCCCTCGCCTTCCGGCTCGGGACCGCCGTCGCGCCTGATGGCGCTCCGGGCGTCCGTCCCGGCTTCGCCGGGCCGTCGAACACCACGGCTACGCCCTGGGTCCGAACTCATCGCTTCGAACCAATCAAATGCAAAGGGCCCCGATGGGGCCCTTTGCATTTGAAATGGCGGAGAGGGTGGGATTCGAACCCACGGTAGGCTTGCACCTACGCCTGATTTCGAGTCAGGTACATTCGACCACTCTGCCACCTCTCCGGTGGGCGCGCATTGTACACGTCCCGACGCTGGGGGCCAGCCTGTTATCCTTGGGGTCGGGCCCGGCCTGCGGGAGGCAAAACGTGTTGGGAATCGCGACCAGGCGGGCAAGCTCGCTGGCCGTGCTGGCTGCGGGGGCACTCCTCGCAGGCTGCAGCAAAGGCCCTCCGGCGCTGGAGACGATCCAGGCCCGGCACCAGCTGAACGTCGCGACGGTCAACAGCCCGACGTCCTATTACCAGGGCGCGCACGGGCCACAGGGCGCGGAATACCAGCTTGCCCTCGCCTTCGCCACGTCGCTCGGCGTGAAGCTCAACATGTACACGGTGCCCGACATGGCCGCGCTGCGGGCCGAGCTCAAATCGGGCCGGGCGGACATCGTGGCTGCCGGCATCACGCCCGACACGACCTGGTCCCGGGCGGGTCTGCCCTGTTCGCCCTATGAGGAGATCGCGCAGCTGGTCGTGGGACAGCGCGGCAAACCGCGCATCGGCAACGTTGAGGCCTTGGTGGGAAAACGCCTCGTTGTGGTCAAGGACAGTCCACAGGTACGGATCCTCGACGAGCTCCGGGCCCAGGGCGTACTCGGCCTGCAATGGGAGGCTGTCTCGCACCCGCAGGCCGATCCGCTGGACCTGGTCTCGGACGGCAAGGCGGATTACGCCGTGATCGACGCGAACGAATTCCTCTATGCGCAGCACCTCTACCCGGCCGTCTCCGTGGCTTTCACGCTGCCGGAACGCCGCGAGGCGCGCTGGATCGTGGGCAAGGATTCCGAAGACCTGCTCCAGCGCGTGAACGCGTTCCTGGACGCACTGCGCAACGCCAATGGCCTCGAGCCCTTGCTCGCCGCCGCGGCGCCGGAGAGCCCTGACTTCGAATTCCAGATTTCACAGCGCTTGCAGCGCGACATCGAAGTTGAATTACCGACGCTGCGCCCGCATTTCGAGGAAGCGGCGAAGGAAACGGGCACCGACTGGCGGATCCTGGCCGCACTGGGCTATGCGGAATCCAAATGGCAACGCGCCGCGGTGTCGGCGGATGGTGCGGTCGGCGTGATGATGCTGCTGCCGGATACGGCAGCGCAGCTGGGCGTGGCGAACCGGGGCGATGCGCGCGAGAACATCCTCGCGGGTGCACGCTATTTCAACCGGGTGCGCGACCAGATCCCGGATGTGATCACTGAACCGGACCGCACCTGGTTTGCGCTGGCGGCCTACAACGTGGGCTATAGCCACTTGGAGGACGCGCGGATCCTGGCGCAACGGCACGGCAAGAGCCCGAACGCGTGGACCGACGTGAAGGCCGCGCTGCCATTGCTGGCACGCGACGAGTACTACCCGCAGGCCAAGCACGGGTATGCGCGCGGCTGGGAGCCGGTGCGCATGGTGGAGAACGTGCAGTTGTTCCTGAAGCTGCTGGAATGGCGGGCGGAACCCGCGGAGAAGAAACGATGACGACCGCAATCGAACCGGAAAAGATCACCTTCCCCTGCGAATACCCGGTGAAGGTGGTCTCGCATGCGCGCGATGGACTGCGCGAGCGCCTGGATGCGATCTTCAGCGGTCACTTCGGTGAATTCGAATCACATCGCGTCAGCGTGCGGGCGTCGGCGCAATCGAACTTCGTGGCCTTCACCTATACGATGATCGTCCAGCATGTGGACCAGCTGTCGGCCGTGCACACGACGCTGAAGGAAATCGACGGCGTGGTGATGGTGCTTTAAGCGCTGCGCGCTTCGCGTGCAGCCGCATCCTGCAGCTGCTGCACGATCGCCGGGCCTAGCGAATCGGCCACCGTCTTCAGCTCGGCAGGGCCGCCGAGATCCGACAACTGCGTGACGGCAAGGCCCGCCATGCCACAGGGATTGATGCGCGCAAAGGGCGCCAGATCCATCGCCACGTTCATCGCGAGCCCGTGGTAACTGGCATGGCGACGGATGCGCAAGCCGACGCTCGCCAGCTTCGCGCCCTGCACATAGACACCCGGCGCATCGCGACGCCCGATGGCTTCGATGCCGAACCCGGCCACGTAGCCGATGATGGCGTTTTCCAGTGCGGTGACGAGACCGCGCACGCTGATGCCCAGCCTGCGCACGTCGATGAGCGGATAGGCCACGAGTTGGCCCGGGCCGTGGTACGTCACCTGGCCACCGCGGTCGATCTGCACGACGGGGATGTCGCCGGGCGCCAGCACATGCGAGCGATCCGCAGCCAGACCCAGCGTGAACACGGGCGGATGTTCCAGCAGCCAGATCTCGTCCGGCGTATCGGGGCCGCGCTCGTCCGTGAAACGCTGCATCGCCTGCCAGGTGGGCTCGTAGTCGACGCGCCCCAGCCAACGCAGGATCACGCGGGTTTCCCGAGTCCCACGTTGTTGCCGGCCAGCGCCTGCTCTGCGCGATAGCTCGAACGCACCATCGGGCCCGACACGCATTCGCGGAAGCCTCGCTTGAGGCCCTCTTCGCGATAGCGATCGAATTCTTCCGGTGTGATGAAGCGCGCGACCGGATGGTGGTTCGGTGTCGGCCGCAGGTACTGGCCCAGCGTCAGGATGTCCACGTTCGCGGCGCGCAGGTCGTCCATGCACTGCAGGATCTCTTCCGGCGTTTCGCCGAGGCCCAGCATGAGGCTGGACTTCGTGAGCACCGACGAACGATGGGCCTTCGCATGCTTCAGCACGGCCAGCGTCTGCGCATAGCCGGCACGCGCGTCGCGGATCGGATGCGTCAGACGCTCGACGGTCTCGACGTTCTGCGCGAAGACCTCAAGACCGGAATCGACGACGGTCTCGACATCCTTCATGACGCCCTGGAAATCGGGCGTGAGGGCTTCGACCGCGGTCTGCGGGCTACGCTGCTTGATGGCGCGGATGCAGGCGGCGTAATGCGCAGCGCCACCATCTGGCAGGTCATCGCGGTTCACAGAGGTGAGCACGATGTAGGAGAGCTTCATCAGCGCGACGCTCTCGGCGACGTTCGCCGGTTCGTCGGCATCGATCCAGCCACGCGGGTTGCCCGTATCGACGGAGCAGAAGCGGCAGGCGCGCGTGCACACGGCGCCCATCAGCATCACGGTGGCCGTGCCGGCGTTCCAGCATTCACCGATGTTGGGGCACTTGGCCTCTTCGCAGACCGTGGCGAGCCGATGCTGGTGCACGGTACGGCGGACGAAGTCATAGCGCTCGCCACTCGCGGGCAGCGCCTTGAGCCAGCGCGGCTTGCCGGAGCTGCTGTTCACGCCGCTGCCGAGCGCAGCCGCGTCGCGCGGCTTCTGGCCGTCGCGGATCGCCGTGAAGCCTTGGGGCGTCACGTACTTCTCGCCGCTGCGCGCCTCGGTGCCGAAAGGCGCTGCGGGTTCGACGACAACGCCAATGCCTTTGAGATCAGCCATTCACGCCATCCTTTAAAGGGCGAGCATCGTCGCACGCAGTCAGAAACGCGTCGAGGTCGGCCAGACGCTCCGGCGTGCCCACGTCGATCCACTGGCCGACATGGCGCTGGCCGCCGAGTCGACCGGCGTCCCGGGCCGCAAACAGCAGCGGCGCGAGCGGGAAGCGCCCGGGCTGGCAGCCTTCGAACAGGGCAGGATGCAAGATGGATATTCCTGAAAATGTCAGCATTTCGCCGCCATCAGCGACGATTCTGTCGTCTTTTAGACCGAAATCACCCTTGACGTGGTGCGGCGGATTGGGGACCAGCACCAGCTGGCCCAGATCGCCGGGCGAGAGAAGCAGCGCGGTGAAGTCCACGTCCGCGAAGACATCGCCGTTCACCAGCAGGAAAGGCTCGGTCCCCAGCCAGGGCAGGGCCTGGTGGATACCGCCCCCCGTCTCCAGCGCGGGCCAGGGCTCGGGGCTGTAGCGGATCGATAGCCCCCAGCGGCTGCCATCGCCAAGCGCGAGCGGGATCTGCTCGCCGAGCCAGCTGGTGTTGATGACCACCTCGCGCACACCGGCGGCAGCCAGGCGCTCGAGGTGCCAGGCGATAAGTGGCTTGCCGGCGACCTGCAGCAGCGGCTTGGGCGTCGCATCGGTGAGCGGCCGCATGCGATCGCCGCGCCCGGCAGCCAGCAGCATGGCCTTCACCGGGCGGCCTTCATGCACGCGCCCGCGCATTGGCGGCAGGCAGCGCCGGCACCAGGCGCGTTTCGACGAAGCGACTGAATGACGCGAGTTCCGGATATCGAGACGCCGTCTCGCGCACGTACTCCAGCACGAGCGGCAGGTCGTCGAGATAACCCGACTTGCCATCCCGCCAGTTCAGGCGCGCGAAGATACCCAGCACCTTGATGTGGCGCTGCAGGCCGATCAGATCGAACCAGCGAAGGTATTGGGCGAGATCCTTGCCGGCGAGCGCCGCCCCGCCCTGCGCCACCAGGCGCTCGCGGAACGCCTGCACCCAGGCCTCCACACGCTCACGCGGCCAGGCCACATAGCAGTCCTTGAGTATCGAGACGGTGTCGTAGGCCGCAGGGCCCCGCAGAGCGTCCTGGTAATCGATGACACCGGGCGAGCGCTCGGGCAGCACCATCAGGTTGCGCGAGTGGTAATCGCGGTGCACGAAGACCTGCGGCTGCGCCAGCGCCTCGGCGATAAGGAAATCCTCGGTCGCGGCCAGCAAGGCGATTTCCTCGTCCGACAGCACCAGCCCCAGGTGCCGTTCGCAGAACCAGTCCGGCATCAGGCGCATCTCGCGACGCAGGACGCTGGCGTCGTAAGGCTCCAGCTGCGAAGTCACCTCCAGACCGCGCAGCTGGATCTGCGCCAGCGCATCCAGGGCGTCGGCATACAGCGGCACAGGGTCCGCGCCCCGCTCCAGCAGTGTCAGCAGTTGGGTCGAGCCGAGGTCTTCGAGCAGGAGCAAGCCACGCGCCTTGTCGGCCTCGTGCACCTGCGGCACGTGCACCCCGCAACCCGCCAGCAAGGCGGTGATGCGCAGGAAGGGTGCGACGTCTTCCTTGTCTGGCGGCGCGTCCATCACGACGAGACTGGGGCCCGTCGCGCGCAGGACTCGGAAATAGCGCCTGAAGCTCGCATCGGCCGAGGCGGGCACGACGTCGCAGGGCCCCATTGCGAGATCGCGGGCCAGCCAGTCGTGGATCAACTGCAATCGGGTATCAGATGGCATGGGTCATTATACTGCGCGACTACATGTCTCCTTCCCGCACCCTCCGCCGATTCCTGCCGCTCGTGGTGGCCACGACCCTCGCGGCACCGACGTCGACGGCGTTTTCCGCAGAGGCTTCCCGGCCGCAGGCCTTGCCTTTCTGCCCGGAAGATACGTCCCGCCTCCTGGCACAGGACCTGGGCAGGCGCCGCGCGGTGGATGCGGGCACGCCGATCGACATCAGCAGCGACGACGCCAGCGTCGATGTCGGCGGCGATGCCAAGGTGAAAGGCCGCGTCCAGCTGCGACAAGGCGATCGTCAACTCAGCGCCGACGAGGTGCGCGTCGACACGCGGAACAATGGCGTCGATGTGAACGGCAACGTCCGCTACCAGGATCCTGAGCTGCGCGTGACGGGCAAGGCGGGCCACTACGAGGCCGGCGCCGCGCAGTTCCTCACGGCTGAATTCCAGATGCTGCAGCAATCCTCGCGCGGCAGCGCCGGGGCCATCAGCCTGAAGTCCGATGGCACCCTGCAACTGGACGACGTTTTCTACACGACCTGTCCGCCGGAAAGCGTCGACTGGCGCATCGATGCGAAACACATCGACCTGGACACCGCGCACCAGATGGGCGTGGCGCGCAATGCGCGCGTGCGGTTCAAGGACGTCACGCTGTTCTACCTGCCGTGGATCTCCTTTCCGACCGGCCCGGCACGCAAGAGCGGCTTCCTGTTCCCCAGCCTGGGCTCCTCGTCGCGCGGCGGCATCCAGCTGTCCGTCCCGTACTACCTGGACCTTGCGCCGAACCTCGACGCCACGCTCGAGCCGACGCTCTACAGCCGCCGCGGCTTCGACCTCGCAGCGGAAATGCGCTATCTGACCGCACACGGTCAGAGCAGCATCGACGCCAACCTGTTGCCCCACGACGGTGTGTACGGTACGGCCCGCAGTCGCATCCGCATTCAGAACGTGACGGAACTGCCTGGCGACTGGCGGCTGCGCATCGGCGCGGAGAACGTCAGCGATGCCTCGTACTTCGAAGACTTCGCGCAGGGCGCGGACAAGACCAGCATCGCCTTCCTGCCGCGCCAGTTGGAGCTGAGCTATCGGGACGATGTCTGGCGCAGCGGCGCGGTGCTGCGCAACTTCCAGAATGTGGATCGCGGGCTGGCGCCCATCGACCGCCCGTACACCGAACTGCCGCGACTTTATGCCTCCGGCCAGTGGCACACCGGCGGCTCGGCGCTGCCGATTGAATACGGCTTTGAAAGTGAAGCGGTAGATTTCCGCCGTCGCCTGGGCGTGCAGGGCTGGCGCATGGACGTGATGCCGCAGGCCCAACTGCGCGTCGAGGGCGCCGGCTATTTCCTGCGTCCGGCGCTCGCCTTCCGAAGCACGACCTACCAGCTCACCGATACGGCGCCGGGCGTCGACACCTCGCCGCGCCGCAACCTGCCGATCGCGAGTCTCGATACCGGCCTGCTCTTCGAGCGCACCGCGGGCAGCAATGGCAAGCGGCTCGTCACGCTCGAACCGCGCTTGATGTACCTCTACGTGCCCTACCGCAAGCAGGATGCGCTGCCGGTTTTCGATACGGGCCTGCCCGACCTGAACTGGGTTGAGCTGTTCCGCACCAACCGGTATGTCGGCGCAGACAGGGTGGGCGACGCGAACCAACTGTCCGCCGGCGTGACATCACGCCTCTTCGCCAGCAACAGCGGCACGCGCTATCTCGCCGCCACGCTGGGCCAGACCGTGTACTTCGAGCAACCGAAAGTCCTGTTGCCAGGCGAAAGCGCACGCGGCCGACAGGCTTCGGACCTCATCGCCAGGGCCGAGCTCAAGGCGCTGGAAAACTGGAGCGTGGACCTCGGGATGCAGTGGAACCCCCACGAGCGCCAGTCCGAAAAGTCCGAAGTGCGCCTGCAATACCGGCCCGAGGGCGCGAAGGTCGTGAACCTGGGCTACCGCTTCCAGCGCAATCAGCTCGAGCAGGCCGACGTATCGGCTGCATGGCCGATCGCCAACAACTGGAACTTCTACGGCCGCATGCTTTATTCGCTGAAAGACCGCTCGACGATCGACCAGTTCGCGGGCGTGGAATACAGCAGCTGCTGCTGGGGTATCCGTGCCGTGGCGCGCAATTACGTCGTCGACCGCGGTGGGCGACGCGACACGGGCGTCTTCCTGCAGCTGGAACTCAAGGGCCTGTCGAATGTCGGAACGGCAGCCAACGCTTTCCTCGAACGGGCGATTCGCGGATACTCCCCCACCAGCCGCAATCGCTGACGCAAGTCCATGATGCATCAAGGAATTACCATGACCCGCACGACCTTTGCCCTGCTCGGACTGCTGCTGGCGGCGAACATCGCCACCGCCGCAGAGCCGGCCGCCCGTGTGGAGCTGAGCCAGAAGGGGCAATTGCTGGATCGCGTCGCTGCCATCGTGAACGATGACGTCGTTACGGTCAGCGAACTCGACGACCAGGTGGCAGTGATTTCGCAGCGCCTTGCCGAAGCGCGCACGCCGCTGCCCGCCGCCGACGTGCTGCGCAAGCAAGTGCTCGATCGCCTCATCGTGCAGGAAGTGCAGCTGCAGCGCGCCCGCAAGATCGGCCTGAAGGTGGGTGACGAACAGCTCAACGCCGCACTCACCGATGTCGCCCAGCGCAACAACATGTCGCTGGCCGACCTGCCGCGTGCCCTGGCTGCCCAGGGCATCGACTACGCGGGTTACCGCGAGAACATGCGCAAGGAAATCGCCCTGACCGGCCTGCGCCAGCGTGACGTGATCGCGAAGATCAATGTGACGCCACGCGAACTCGAGCAGTTCATCGAGCGCAAGAAGAAGCTTCCGTCCGAGACGACGGAATACAACGTCTCGCACATCCTCATCGCCGTTGCGCAGGACGCCACACAGGCGCAGGTCGACGACGCCGCCAAGCGCGCGCAGGACATTTACGACCGCGCGCGCGGCACCGAGGATTTCGGTCGCCTGGCGATCGCCTACTCCACCAGCCAGACGGCACTGGAAGGCGGCGCGCTCGGCTGGCGCAAGGGTCCTGAGCTGCCGACCTTCCTCGCCGAGGAGATCGTCAAGCTCAAGCCAGGCGGCGTCAGCGCACCGATGCGCACGCCGAGCGGTTTCCACCTCATCAAGCTGAACCAGACGCGCAGTATCGAAGGCGACATGGTCGTCGAGCAGAACCACGCCCGTCACATCCTGATCCGTCCGAACGAATTGCAGGACGACGCGACGGTCAAGCAGCGCCTGAACGACATCCGCGCAAAGGTGCTCAAGGGCGAGGACTTCGCGGCCTTCGCCAGCAGTCTTTCCGCCGATCCGGGCTCGGCCGTTGCGGGCGGCGATCTGGGCTGGAACGGCCCGGGCACTTTCGTGCCTGAATTCGAGGCGACGCTCGCAAAGCTCAAGGAAGACGAGATCAGCGAGCCGATCCGCACGCAGTTCGGTTGGCATCTGATCCAGCTGCTCGGCCGCCGCAAGTTCGACACGACAGAAGAAGCCGCGCGCCAGCGCGCCTTCAGCCAGCTGCGCGAGAGCAAGGCCGACGAGGAGACGGAGCTCTGGCTCCGGCGCCTGCGCGACGATGCCTTCGTCGACACGCTGATCTGAAGTCCCCATGACCGGCCCGCGTCCGCGCCTCGCGCTCACGTCCGGGGAGCCCGCGGGCATAGGTCCCGACCTCTGCATCCTGCTGTCGCAGCACCTGGCCGGCAACGACCTGGGCTGCGAGATCACCTGCATCGCGGACCAGGCCCTGCTTGAATCCCGCGCGGCGCAGATCGGCTGCCCGCTGTCCCTCGGGCCGCATTTCCAGATCGAACACCTGCCACTGGCAGCCCCCTGCGAGGCCGGTCTTCTCGATGCGCGTAACGCGTCGTATGTCATTGCGATGCTCGGCCGTGCGGCAGACGGCTGCCTGTCCGGCGAGTTCGCCGGCATCGTCACCGCGCCCGTGCAGAAGAGCGTCATCAACGACGCGGGCATTCCCTTCACGGGTCACACGGAATTCTTCGCGGAACGCTGCGGCGGCATGACACCCGTGATGCTGCTGGCCGCGGAGCGACTCAAGGTCGCGCTGGCCACCACGCACCTGCCCGTTAGCGCGGTCAGCGGGGCGCTGACAGCCGAGGTGCTGGACCATGTGCTGCGTGTCATCGATGCCGACTTCAAGCGCCTGTGGCGCCTGCCGCGACCTCGCATCGCCGTCTGCGGATTGAATCCGCATGCCGGTGAAGGTGGCCATCTCGGCCGGGAAGAGATTGACGTGATCGGACCTGCCATCGCGCGCGCGCGCGCGGCGGGCATCGAGGCCACCGGACCCTGGCCGGCCGACACGATCTTCGTGCCGCGGCAGCTCGAACATCATGACGTGGTGCTGGCGATGTTCCATGACCAGGGGCTGCCGACGCTCAAATATGCCGGTTTCGGCAGCGCCGTGAACGTGACCCTCGGCCTGCCCATCCTGCGCACGTCGGTCGACCACGGCACCGCTCTGGATCTGGCCGGTACGGGCCAGGTCGACCCGGGCAGCCTCGAAGCCGCCCTGCGCCTGGCTGCACGCATCGCCACAGGACGGGTGACCGCTTGATCCGCACGCGCAAACGTTTCGGCCAACATTTCCTGCACGACCAGAACGTGCTCGCCCATATCGTAAGATCGGTCGCGCCGCGCGAAGGCGACCACCTGCTGGAGATCGGGCCCGGCGCCGGCGCGCTCACCGAGCACCTGTTCGCCGCGGTGCACAGCTTCGACGCCATCGAGATCGATCGAGACTTGGCAGCCGCCCTGCGCGAGCGCTGGGGAGATCGTCTCCGCCTGCACGAAGGCGATGCGCTGGATTTCGATTACGGCCAGCTCGCACGCGAGCGCGGCGGCAAGCTGCGCGTGATCGGCAACCTGCCCTACAACATCTCCACGCCGCTGCTGTTCCGGCTGCTGGAGTTCGTGCCGTACATCGAAGACCTGCACGTCATGCTGCAGAAGGAAGTCATCGACCGCATGGCGGCCGAGCCGGGCACCGATGATTACGGCCGCCTCACGGTGATGCTCGCGCCCCACCTGCACATCGAGAAGCTGTTCGACGTCGGCCCCGGCGCCTTCAAGCCGCCGCCGCGCGTCTGGTCCGCCGTGGCCCGGCTTAGCGTACTGCCCGAACCTAAATTCCCCGTGCCGCCGGCCTTCAGCGCCGTCGTCAGCGCAGCCTTCTCGGCGCGCCGCAAGACGCTGCGCAACGCCCTGCGCGCCCTCGTGCCGGAAGAGGCTTATGCCCAGACCGGTATCGATCCGGGAGCCCGCGCCGAAACGCTGGACCCTTCGCAGTTCGCCGCCCTGGCCGCGCTTGCGCGGCCGCCGCAGGCTGTGATTCCCTAGCGCCATGGCTATCTACAACCGCATCCTCGCCCTCGTAGACCTCTCAGAGGTCAGCCTCGACGTTGCCCGCCGGGCGCTGGAAATCCAGCAGGCCAGCGGCGCCTCGCTCGAATTGCTGCACGTGGTCGAATACGTCCCCGTCGAGCCGCTCAGCGACTCGCTGCTGCCGGCCGTGCAGATCGAGTCGGAACTCATCGATCGCGCCAAGGCCCGCATGGCCGATCTCGCTGCGCAGCTCGGCACCACGCCGCCGACCTGGCGGATCGAGACGGGCAACGTGAAGGGCGAGATCCTGCGCATCGCGCGTGAATCGCACCCTGACCTCATCGTCATCGGCGCGCGCGAACGCCATGGCCTGTCGATCCTCGTGAACCTGACCGAAGACACCGTGCTGCACGCGGCGCCCTGCGACGTGCTCGCCGTGCGCATCGCGCCCACGAAGCAGGGATGACCGAGCCTAGCGGGGCGGAGCCGCACGACATCCGCGTGGTCGTCGAGACGTCCTATCTCGCCGACCAGTCGGAACCTGCCGAGAAGCGCCACGTCTTTGCCTACACGATCACGATCCGCAACCACGGCTCGCGCAGCGCGCAGCTGATCTCGCGGCACTGGATCATCACCGACGCGGACGGCCACACGCAGGAAGTGCGAGGCGAAGGCGTGGTCGGCGAACAGCCGGAGCTCAAGCCCGGTCAAGGCTTCCGATACACCAGCGGCGCCGTTCTCGAAACACCGGTCGGCACGATGCAGGGCAGCTATGCCATGCAGGACGAACAGGGCGTGTGCTTCGATGCGCCCATCGCGCCCTTCCGTCTCGCGATGCCCGGCCTGCTGCACTGACGCGCCATGGCGCGCTACGCCATCGGCGACATCCAGGGCTGCCATGACGAGCTGCGCGAACTGCTGCGCCTGCTGAAGTTCAAGCCCGACCGCGACGAACTGCTCTTCGCCGGTGACCTCGTCAACCGCGGCCCGGATTCACTCGGCGTGCTGCGCCTCGTGCGCGCGCTAGGTGCCAACGCCACGGTCGTGCTCGGCAACCATGACTTGCACCTGCTCGCGCACTGCGTGGACCCGGACCGGCCACTGCGCGCCGGCGACACGCTGCAGCAGGTGCTGGAATCCCGCGACTGCGACACGATCACCGAGTGGCTCATCCAGCAGCCGCTGGCCGTGCATGACGTGCGCCGCAACGAGCTGCTGCTGCACGCCGGGCTGGTGCCGCAGTGGACCGCCACCGAAGCCGTGGCCGCCGCCGCGGAAGTCTCGCTCGCGCTGCGCACCGATCCGAAAGGCTTCCTGTCGCGCATGTACGGCAACGAGCCCACGCGATGGCGCGATGACCTCGACCGTGACGCGCGGCTGCGCTTCACGGTGAACATGCTGACGCGGCTGCGCTTCTGCACCGCGCAGGGCGAGGTCGCCCTCAAGCTCAAGTGCGCGCCCGCCGATGCACCCGCACCCTATGCGCCGTGGTTCAGCCATGCCGGCCGCGCCGCCGCCGGCACGCGTATCGTCTTCGGCCACTGGTCCGCGCTGGGCTACCTGCGCACGGACACCCTGCTGTGCCTGGATACGGGCTGCGTGTGGGGCGGCGCCCTCACCGCGCTGGACCTCGATGACCCCGAGGCGGCACCCGTCCGGCTGCCCTGCCCTGCCTACCAGGCGATCGGCGCGGACTGAGCGCACTGCCGCCCGCGCGGCGGCTTATCATCGCGGCCCTCGGATCATCACCATGAAAGGGCCTGCCATGAGCATCTCCATGTACACCGCTTCCGTTCCCGTCTACCAGCGCGTGCTGCGCGGACTGGACGCGATCCTCGACAAGGCCGCCGCCTGGGCGACCGAGCACAAGATCGAGCACGAAACGCTGCTGAAGGCCCGCCTGTCGCCGGACATGTTCCACCTCACCCGCCAGGTGCAGATCGCCACCGACATGGCCAAGGGCACCTGCGCCCGCCTCGCCGGCGTCGAGCCGCCCCGCTTCGAGGACAACGAAGCCAGCTTCGCCGACCTCAAGGCACGCCTGGCCAAGACGCAGGACTTCCTGGCCTCGCTCACGGCCGAGCAGTTCGAAGGCTCGGAAACGCGCCAGATCAGCTTCAAGGTCGGTCCGCCGACCAACCAGCGCACGATGGAATTCGTCGGCTTGGACTACCTGACCGGTTTCGGCACGCCGAACGTGTATTTCCATTACGCGATGGTCTACGCGATCCTGCGCGAGAACGGCCTCGCGATCGGCAAGAACGACTTCATCGCGTAACGCCCGCGTGGAATCCATCAAGGCTTCCGAACTCAAGGCGCGCTGCCTCGTCCTGCTGGACGAGGTGGCGCGCATGGGCAAGCCGGTCGCGGAACTGCTGCCACCCTGCGACATTGATCGCTGCTACGTGAGACTCCGCGCCCAACGTCGAATCCGCGCACGCAACTCACGGGCAGCGTCCGCATCCAACGGCATCGTGTCGACAAGCGTCAGAACATCGTCGATTCGCAAATAGCCATACGACAGCAACGCGGTGCAGAACACCTGGTCCTTCCGACGCCCGGCAGCCGCCTTGGACAGGAAAATATCGAGCACGTCGAGGCAATAGCCAATTCGATCGTTCGTATTCGGATTCTGGATACGATGGACTCGACTCGCCCATTGGGCCGGCAGTAGAGCCGTTTCCGGCCCGACGCCCTGGGCGTAATAGCCATGTGTCTGGTGGAAACGGGACCCCTCGCCTATCGCCCCGTCGATTTTTTCTGCCAACTCCGGTGCACCACGAGGATAGATGTCTGCCACCATCGAGAGCGTCAGGCTCGCAGGGGGACTCGGTACGGATCCGAGTATCGACTGGCTGCCGATGATGATGAATTCGTAGTGAACCGTGATGTCGCCGCAGGCGCGGATCACATGCTCCAACTCTTCGCGTCTCACGACGAGACGTCGTTGCCGAATGTCACGCCCCTTCGAAGTTCGACGAGTTCGGCTTGGATGCGCTCCCGCGATTCTGCGGGCAGCACGGTGACCAGCGGAGAGGCCTGACGTAATTGCTGTGCATGGCTGGAGCGACCCAGCACCTTTCGCCATGACGATGCCTTCAGGATCTGGCGCCATTCCAGCCACAGCGGCGCGGAGCGTACATCGCCGGTCGCGAGCCAGCGTTCGAGGACGGACCGTGCTTCCACCAACGACTCGGGATGGTCCTTGATCCATTGGACCGCAGCCGCATGCAAGGCAAGGCTCTGCAGATCCTGCCGCTGGTGCCGACTGCCGTCGTCGCTCACATGCACCTGGACGCTCGGCCCGCGACGACGTGAACGTGCCGCTGCAGACCCGCTCGGTGCCGGACTCAGGCTGTCTCCGACCAGCAAGGCCAACTCACCACTGACACCCAAAATGGACATCACACGAATGTATGTGCCGATCGCTGTCCCGGGGTCGCCCGTTTCTACCGCACGGAGCGTATTTCGGGTGATACCGGCGCGCGCCGCCATCACTTCCGTGCCGAGCCCCAGCGCTTTGCGCAAGGACCTGAGCCGGTCTCCCAATTGCAGGAGCAGCTGTCGATCAAGGACTGCGCTGATTTCCGGGACGCTCATTTGGTTAATATATTGACCATAAAATACTCATTTGGTCAATTTATTAACCATTTTGGCAGCGCCCACATCGCGCGCCGAAATCAAGCGCAATTCCCGGACATCCAAACAAAAAAGCCGCGATGGATCGCTCCACCGCGGCGCTTGCATCACCACTCAAGCCCGGGCAAGCCGGGCCGGCAGGCTGCTTAGAACAGGCCTTCGATCTGGCCCTGCTCGTTCAGCTTGATGTGGTTGGCCGACGGCACCTTCGGCAGCCCCGGCATCGTCATGATGTCGCCGCAGACGACGACGATGAACTCGGCACCGGCCGACAGGCGGACATCGCGCACGTTCAGGGTGTGGCCCGTGGGCGCGCCCTTGGCGTTCGGATCCGTCGAGAAGCTGTACTGCGTCTTCGCGATGCAGACCGGATAGTTGCCGAAGCCGGCGTCCTGGAACTCCTTGAAGAGATCGCGGGCCTTGGCATCCAGGCTGATGTCCTCGGCGCGGTAGATCTCCTTGGCGATCGTGCGCACCTTCTCGACCAGCGGCAGCTCGTCGGCGTACAGCGGCTTGTACTTGGCCGCGCCGCTCTCGGCGATCCGCACGACTTCATGGGCCAGCTCGATCGTGCCCTTGCTGCCGTCCGCCCAGTGCGAGCACAGGATGGCCTTCGAACCCACCGCAGCGCAGAGCTCCTTGATGAGGTCGTGCTCGGCCTGCGTGTCGGCGATGAACTTGTTGATCGCCACGACCGCCGGCACGCCGAACTTGGCGATGTTCTG